>NZ_JBSFJF010000010.1:0-173056 GCF_053597915.1 Streptomyces sp. NPDC001219
TTTTTCCCACCCTCCAACGGGAGGGGGCGGGTCGGAGCGGGTGGGGTGTGCCGGACGTAAAGCGAAGCAGTCCGGCACACCCCACCCGCGGAGGCCCGTCACCGCACCCCGACAGCCCCGCGCAGCGGACCGGCCCGCCGCAGGCGCAACGGCGGGAACCGACAAGCATCACCCGCGCCCAAGCCCCGCGCAGCGGACCCGTGACGGTGGGGGCACCCACAAGCATCACCCCAGCCCAAGCCCCGCGCAGCGGAGCCGTAACGGAGCCCCCCGCGGCGGGAACGCGGACTACGTGGGAGGCAGGCCAAGCGCAGCGATAGGGTGGCGCGGTTGCCGATCGCCGAGTTCAGCCGACGGAGACCGTGACTACCACCACCAGCGCCACCAATAACCATCACCTGTCCCCGGCGTTTCCGGGGCGGGCCCCTTGGGGTACCGCGAACAAGCTGCGTGCCTGGCAGCAGGCGGCCATGGACCGCTACATCGAGGCGCAGCCGAGAGACTTCCTCGCCGTGGCGACGCCGGGCGCCGGCAAGACGACCTTCGCGCTCACGCTCGCCTCGTGGCTGCTGCACCACCACGTCGTGCAGCAGGTGACGGTCGTCGCACCGACCGAGCATCTGAAGAAGCAGTGGGCGGAGGCGGCCGCCCGGCTGGGCATCAAGCTGGACCCGGAGTACAGCGCGGGGCCGCTGGGCCGTGAGTACCACGGGGTCGCGGTCACCTATGCCGGTGTGGGTGTCCGGCCGATGCTGCACCGCAACCGGATCGAGCAGCGCAAGACCCTGGTGATCCTCGACGAGATCCATCACGCCGGTGACTCCAAGTCGTGGGGCGAGGCGTGTCTGGAGGCGTTCGAGCCGGCGACCCGGCGGCTGGCGCTGACCGGTACGCCGTTCCGGTCGGACACCAACCCGATCCCGTTCGTGACGTACGAGGAGGGGAACGACGGCATCCGGCGTTCCTCGGCCGACTACACCTACGGCTACGGGAACGCGCTGGGCGACGGCGTGGTCCGGCCGGTCATCTTCCTCTCGTACAGCGGCAACATGCGCTGGCGGACGAAGGCGGGTGACGAGATCGCGGCGCGGCTCGGCGAGCCGATGACCAAGGACGCGGTGTCGCAGGCGTGGCGGACGGCGCTGGACCCGCGCGGCGACTGGATGCCGAACGTGCTGCGCGCCGCCGACCGGCGGCTGAGCGAGGTCCGCAAGGCCATTCCGGACGCGGGGGCGCTGGTGATCGCCTCCGACCAGGAGCAGGCGCGGGCGTACGCCAAGCTGATCCGGGAGATCACGGGGGAGGGCGCCACCCTGGTGCTGTCCGACGACTCCGGGGCCTCGCAGCGCATCGATGACTTCTCGCACTCCCAGGACCGCTGGATGGTCGCGGTCCGGATGGTGTCCGAGGGGGTGGACGTGCCGCGGCTGGCGGTCGGGGTGTACGCCACCACCATCTCGACGCCGCTGTTCTTCGCGCAGGCCGTCGGGCGTTTCGTGCGTTCCCGTAAGCGCGGCGAGACCGCCTCGGTGTTCCTGCCCACCGTCCCGAACCTGCTCGGCTTCGCCAACGAGATGGAGGTCGAGCGCGATCATGTGCTCGACAAGCCGAAGAAGGACGGGGAGGAGGACCCCTACGCCGAGTCCGAGAAGGAGATGGACGAGGCGAACAAGGAGCAGGACGAGGACACCGGCGAGCAGGAGCAGTTCTCGTTCGAGGCGCTGGAGTCGGAGGCGGTCTTCGACCGGGTGCTCTACGACGGTGCCGAGTTCGGGATGCAGGCGCACGCGGGCAGCGAGGAGGAGCAGGACTACCTCGGCATCCCCGGGCTGCTGGAGCCGGACCAGGTGCAGATGCTGCTGCAGAAGCGGCAGGCCCGGCAGATCGCGCACAGCAAGAAGCGGCCGGACGAGGAGGCCGACCTGCTGGAGCTGCCGGCCGAGCGGCGTCCGGTGGTCACGCACAAGGAGCTGCTGGAGCTGCGGAAGCAGCTGAACACGCTGGTCGGCGCGTATGTGCACCAGAGCGGGAAGCCGCACGGGGTGATCCACACCGAGCTGCGCCGGGTGTGCGGCGGGCCGCCGAGCGCGGAGGCCACCGCCGGGCAGCTGACCGAGCGGATCAAGAAGGTACGGGAGTGGGCGACGCGGATGCGGTGAGCCCGCCCGGAGCCCGGTGGGGCGGTGTGCCGTGGGGACGGTGTGCCGCCCTTTGCCGTTTCCGCGGCCGGTGGGGCCGTGTGCCGGATCTGCCGGTTTCCGTCACCCCCGGATAACGTGCCGGCCCTCCCTGAAACACCACACGGAACACAACGGGGCGTTCTGGGTGGACGTACTGGGATATTGCGGGCGCCGGCGACCGGATTCTGGACGGACTCTTCCGCTCACCGAACCGGCTCGCTACTGTCCCGGTCACGCACACGCCCCGTGGCAGCGCCGCCGCGGAGCGCAGCCGGTGCCATGCGGCCGGCGGCCTCTAGCGCGCGCTGCCTCCGGGACCGCAGCGCGTCGCGCCCGAGGGCCGCCACTCACCCAGGAGGGCGTCGTGACCGCAGAGACCTCCCAGACACTCGACCGAGGACTGCGTGTCCTCAAACTCCTCGCCGACACCGATCACGGGCTGACCGTCACCGAGCTGTCCCACAAGCTCGGCGTCAACCGCACGGTGGTCTACCGCCTCCTGGCCACGCTGGAGCAGCACGCCCTGGTGCGCCGCGACATCGGCGGCCGGGCCCGGGTCGGCCTGGGGGTGCTGCGCCTGGGACGTCAGGTGCATCCGCTGGTCCGCGAGGCCGCCCTGCCCGCGCTGCGGTCGCTCGCCGAGGACGTCGGGGCCACCGCGCACCTCACCCTCGTCGACGGTACGGAGGCGCTGGCGGTCGCCGTGGTGGAGCCGACCTGGACCGACTACCACGTGGCCTACCGGGCCGGTTTCCGTCATCCGCTGGACCGGGGGGCCGCCGGGCGGGCCATCCTCAAGGCCCGGCAGGGCCGTATCCAGGACGCCGGGCTGGCGCTGACGCACGGGGAGCTGGAGGCCGGTGCGAGCGGTGCGGCGGCCCCGCTGCTCGGGGTGAGCGGTATCGAGGGGAGTGTGGGCGTGGTGATGCTCGCCGACACCGTCTCCGAGCGGATCGGACCGCGGGTGGTCGACGCGGCCCGGGAGGTGTCCGAGGCGCTCCGCTGAGCGCCGGGGCGCGGCCGGGGCCACGGGGTGTGAAGGGGCGGTGGCCGTGTCGTGAGGCGGCAGCGCCGTAAGACCCTGGTGGGGCGGGGGTCAATTAGGGTGGCGGGGTGTCTGCACGCACCCGCGCCCTGGCGGTCTGCACCGCCCTCGTCCTCGGCCTTCTCATCACCGCGGTCTTCGCCCCGCTGCCGTACTCGCTCGCCTATCCGGGCATGACGGCGAACGTCCTCGGCAACGACAAGGGCAAGCCGGTGATCACCATCTCCGGCTCCGGGACCCGAAAGACCAGCGGGCAGCTGCGGATGACCTCGATCGTGGCGACCGGCCCGGACGCCACCGTCCATCTGCCGGACCTGGTCACCGGCTGGTTCCGTACGGACGAGGCCGTGATGCCGCGGGAGGCGGTCTACCCGGTGGGCGAGAACACCGAGGAGATCGCCGAGCACAACGCGCAGCAGATGCGGGAGTCCCAGGACACGGCCACCAGCGCGGCCCTCGGGCAGGTCGGCAGGTCCGCCAAGGACATCAAGGTCAAGCTGAGCCTCGCGGACGTCGGCGGGCCGAGCGCCGGGCTGATGTTCGCCCTGGGCATCGTCGACAAGCTGGACGGTGACGGCGCGGGCCACGACCTGACCGGCGGGCGCACCATCGCGGGCACCGGCACCATCACGGCCGGCGGCAAGGTCGGCGCGGTGGGCGGCGTCCCGCTGAAGACGCAGGCCGCGAAGCGGGACGGCGCCACGGTCTTCCTGGTGCCGCGCAAGGAGTGCGCGGACGCGCGGGCGGAGCTGCCGAAGGGGCTGCGGCTGGTCCCGGTCAGCACCCTCGACGGCGCGGTGGACGCCCTGAAGGCGCTGCGGACCGGGGGCGCGGTCCCCAGCTGCTGAGACGGCGGGCGGCGGCCGGGCGGACGCGGGCGGGGACCGGTGGACGCGGGCGGCGCGGGCCGGGCCCGGCAGCGGGCCCCGCCCTCACGCCTCCTTGATGAAGCCCTGCTGGATCAGCCAGTTCTTGGCGACCTCGTGCGGGTCCTCGCCGTCCACGTCGACCTTGCGGTTCAGTTCCTGGGCGACGGTGTTGTCGAGCGCCTTGGTGACCGGGGCCAGCACCTCGGCGATCGCCGGGTACTTCTTCAGGGCCTTGGCGTTGATCTCGGGCGCGACGTTGTAGTTGGGGAAGAAGTGCTTGTCGTCGGCGAGGACGTGCAGATGCATCGCCTTGATCCGGCCGTCGGTGGTGAAGACCTCACCGAACGCGCAGGTGCCCTTCTCCGTCTCGGTGTAGACGACACCGCCGGTCATCTTGCGGACGTTGCCGGAGGGCACGTTCATGCCGTACGCCCGTGCCATGCCGGGCAGCCCGTCGTTGCGGGTGGCGAACTCGTTCTCCACGCACATCGTCACGGCGCCGGGCTTCCGGTGGGACAGCGCCGCGACGTCCGAGAGGTCGCGCACCGCCAGCTTCTTGTAGTTCGCGGAGTTCAGCGCCAGCGCGTAGGTGTTGTTCAGCCGGGAGGCCGGCAGCCAGACGATGCCGTTCTTCGCGTCCTCGTCGCGGACCGCCTTCCACTGCTCCTGGGGGTCGACGATCGGCTTGGTGTGGCCGAGGTAGGTGATCCAGCCGGTGCCGGTGTACTCGTACGCGGCGTCCGCCGTGCCGGACTTGACGGCCTCCCGGGCGCCGATCGAGCCCTGGATGCTGGTCTTGTCGATGACCTTGGCGCCGGCCGCCTCGAAGACGATGCCCATCATCTGGCCGAGGACGATCTGTTCGGTGAACTCCTTCGAGGTCACGGTGAGCTGCGCCCCGGAGAGCGGACGGCCCTGGTAGCCCGCCTTCGGGCCCGGCCGTACGTCGTCGGTCATCGCGCTGCCGCTGACCAGGCCGCAGCCGCCGAGGACGGCGGCGGTGAGCAGGGCGACGGCGAGCCGGGCGGTCCGGCGGGGTGCGGGGCGGCGGCCGGTCATGCCGTCACCTCCAGGCCGCGCGGGCGGAGCAGCAGTTCGGCCAGCGAGGCCAGCCACTCCACCAGCAGGGCGAGCGCCACGGTCAGCACCGACCCGAGGATGAGGACGGGCATCCGCTGGGTGACGATCCCCGCCGAGATCAGGTCGCCGAGGCCGCCGCCCCCGCCGAAGGTCGCCAGCGTCGCGGTGCCGACGTTCAGCACCAGCGCGGTACGGACCCCGGCCAGGATCAGCGGGACCGCCAGCGGCAGCTCGACCTGGGTCAGCACACCCGTGGGGGACATGCCGATGCCGCGGGCCGCCTCGGTCAGCGTCGGATCGATGCCGCGCAGCCCGGCGATGGTGTTGGCGAGCACCGGCAGCACGGCGTAGATGACCATGCCGACGATCGCCGACCGGGCGCCGATGCCCAGCCAGATCACCAGCAGGATCAGCAGACCCAGGGCCGGCACCGCCTGCCCGAGGTTGGCGAAGGCCATCGCGAGCGGGGTGGCCCGGCGCAGCCTGGAGCGGGTCAGCGCGATGCCCAGCGGGATCGCGATGATCAGCACGAAGAAGGTGGAGATCGCGGTGAGCTGGATGTGCTGCCGCAGCGCGATCCACACCTTGCCGTTGTCCACCGCCTGGTGGGCGATGGAGTCCAGCCGGGCGCCGCGGAACCACAGCCAGGTGGCGAGCAGCGCGGCCACCAGGAAGGCCGGCATGAAGGTCCACTTCTGCCAGCTGATCCGGCGCGCGCCGGAGGGCGGGGCCACGACCGGCGCCTCGCCGGACGCCAGCTCCCGCTGCGCCATCTCGACCTCGTCCTTGAAGGCGAGGGCCTCGTGGTCGCTCGGGTGCCGCCCGCCCGGGCGCGGGCTGTCGCCGCCGCTCCCGTCGCGGGGGCTCATGCCTTGCCTCCCGGTCCGGCCCCGTCGCCGCCCGCCCCGGCCAGGCCCTCCTGCTCCAACTGGGTCCGGCGGGCGCGCTGTTCCTGGAGCTGGTGCTGGTGCTCGATCGCTTCGAGGCGGTCGGCCTCCAGCAGCTCGTGGACGTTGTTCATCAGCGTCTCCATGTCGACCACGCCGATGTACTCGCCGCGCCGCCCGGTGACCGCGACCCGGCCCGCGTTGTCGGTGAGCACCGCCTCCAGGGCGTCGCGCAGCGTCGCGTCCCGGGTCACCGTGTCGGCCACCAGGGTGCCGGCGCGGGCCAGCGACTCCCTGGCCCGCGCCAGATCGCCGCGGCGCAGCCACTTGTACGGGCGGTGGTTGCGGTCGAGCAGCAGCAGTTCGTTGTGGGAGCCGGAGCGCAGCCGGTCGAAGATGGCTTCCAGGGGGTCGTCGAGGCCGGCGGTGGGGAAGTCGACGATGGGCACGTCCCGTACGCGGGTGAGGTTCAGCCGTTTGAGGGCCGCCCCGGCGCCGACGAAGCCGGAGACGAAGTCGTCGGACGGGTTGGTGAGGATGGCCTCGGGGGTGTCGAACTGGGCGATGTGCGACTGCTCGCGGAGCACCGCGATGCGGTCACCGAGCTTGATCGCCTCGTCGAAGTCGTGGGTGACGAAGCAGATGGTCTTGTGCAGCTCGTGCTGGAGCCGGATCAGCTCGTCCTGGAGGTGGTCACGGGTGATCGGGTCGACGGCGCCGAACGGCTCGTCCATCAGCAGCACCGGCGGGTCGGCGGCGAGCGCGCGGGCCACCCCGACGCGCTGCTGCTGGCCGCCGGAGAGCTGGCGCGGATAGCGGCCGTGGAACTCCCGCGGGTCCAGGCCGACCAGGTCGAGCATCTCCTCGACCCGGCCCGCCACCCGGCTCTTGGACCAGCCGGTCATCTTCGGGACCAGGGCGATGTTCTGGGCGACCGTCATGTGCGGGAAGAGGCCGGAGGCCTGGATGGCGTAGCCCACCTTGCGGCGCAGCTTGACCGGGTCCATGTCGGTGACGTCCTCGTCGCCGATGCGGATGCGTCCGGAGGTCGGCTCGATCAGCCGGTTGATCATCTTCAGACAGGTGGACTTGCCGCAGCCGGAGGGCCCCACGAAGATCACGGTCTCGCCGGCCTTGATCTCCAGGTTGACGTTGTCCACCGCGGGGGCGGCGCTCCCCGGGTAGACCTTCGTCAGGTTCTCCAGATGGATTCTGGCCCCGGAGTCCGGGGCGGTCTCTGTCGTCTCAGGCACGAATCCCCCTGGAGATGGTCAGGCGTCCGATGAGGACGTACGCGGCGTCGAAGAGAAGAGCGAGGATGGCGATCCCGAGGGTGCCGGAGAGCACCTGGTTGAGGGAGTTGGCGCTGCCCAGGGATGCGATCCCGCGGAAGATCTCGTTGCCCAGGCCGGGGCCGGAGGCGAAGGCGGCGATGGCGGCGATGCCCATCAGCATCTGGGTGGCGACCCGGATGCCGGTGAGGATGGGCGGCCAGGCCAGCGGCAGTTCGACGCGCAGGAGCCGGGCGGTGCGGGACATCCCGATGCCGGTGGCCGCGTCGACCAGGTCCGGGTCCACCCCGCGCAGCCCGACGATGGCGTTCCGGACCACCGGCAGCAGTCCGTACAGCGTCAGGGCGATCACCGTCGGGGGGACGCCCAGGCCGACGATCGGGATCAGCAGACCGATCAGGGCCAGGGACGGGATGGTCAGGATGGTGGCGGTCGAGACGGTGGCGAGATTGCCGGCCCACTCGCTGCGGTAGGTCACCACGGCGATGAGGACTCCCAGCAGGGTGGCGAGCACCATGCACTGGAAGACCGCACTGGCGTGCTGATACGTGTCCGTCAGCAGCTGGGCGTGCCGGGTCACGACGTATTCCCAGAAGCTCACTCGGTCTCCTCGGTTCAGTCTCCCGATGCCTGTTTCACCAGCGGGATGATCCGCAACGGAACCGGATTTTCCATCACGATTGCCGTCGAGGCCCGCACGATCCCATCAAAGCCCACAACTCGGTCGATCACGCGCTGAAGATCGGCGTTGGACCGGGCGACGAGCCTGCACAGCATGTCCCCGTGTCCCGTCGTTGTATGCAGTTCCAACACCTCGGGAACGGTCGTCAAGTGGGCGCGTACGTCATTCCCTTGCCCTTGTTTGATCTCCAGCGTGGCAAAAGCGGTCACGGGATAGCCGAGCGCCGCCGGGTCCACCTCCGGCCCGAAGCCCCGGATCACTCCATTCGACTGAAGCCGGTCGAGCCGGGCCTGCACGGTGCCGCGGGCCACCCCCAGCCGCCGGGACGCCTCCAGGACGCCGATCCGCGGCTCCTCGGCGAGCAGCTCCAGCAGCGCCCCGTCCAAATGATCGATCGCCATGGTCCGTGCCGTCCCTTTCGATGGTCATCATGTACAGATAGCCCGGCGCGGGCGTCATCTCGCTATGCAGAATGCCCAAAGGATTCGCGAACTATTGCGCACCTTGTGGATCGGCGAGACTCTGCGGCCATGGCAGACACCACGATGCACCCTCAGCCCACCACCCCCGACGCGGCCCGGCAGGCGGACCCCTTCCCGGTCAAGGGGATGGACGCGGTCGTCTTCGCCGTCGGGAACGCCAAGCAGGCCGCGCACTACTACTCGACCGCCTTCGGCATGAAGCGCGTCGCCTACTCCGGTCCGGAGAACGGCAGCCGGGAGACCGCGAGTTATGTGCTGGAGTCCGGCGGCGCCCGGTTCGTGTTCACCTCCGTCATCAAGCCCACCACCGAGTGGGGCCGCTTCCTCGCCGAGCATGTCGCGGCCCACGGCGACGGCGTCATCGACCTCGCCATCGAGGTCCCGGACGCCCGCGCCGCCTACGAGCACGCCGTCGCCCAGGGCGCCACCGGCCTCGTCGAGCCGTACGACCTCAAGGACGAGCACGGCACCGTCGTCCTGGCGGCCATCGCCACGTACGGCAAGACCCGCCACACCCTCGTCGAGCGCTCCGGCTACGACGGCCCCTACCTGCCGGGCTACGCCGCCGCCGAGCCGCTGGTGGAGACCGGGCCGCGGCGCTTCCAGGCCATCGACCACTGCGTCGGCAACGTCGAACTCGGCAAGATGAACGAGTGGGTGGCCTTCTACAACAGGGTCATGGGCTTCACCAACATGAAGGAGTTCGTGGGCGACGACATCGCCACCGAGTACAGCGCGCTGATGTCGAAGGTCGTCGCCGACGGCACCCTCAAGGTCAAGTTCCCGATCAACGAGCCCGCGATCGCGAAGAAGAAGTCGCAGATCGACGAGTACCTGGAGTTCTTCGGCGGCCCCGGCGTCCAGCACATCGCGCTGGCCACCAACGACATCGTCGCCAGCGTGCGGGCGATGCGCGCGGCCGGTGTGGAGTTCCTGGACACCCCCGACTCCTACTACGACACCCTCGGCGAGTGGGCCGGCGAGACCCGGGTGCCCGTCGAGACGCTCCGTGAGCTGAAGATCCTGGTCGACCGCGACGAGGACGGCTATCTGCTGCAGATCTTCACCAAGCCGGTCCAGGACCGGCCGACCGTGTTCTTCGAGATGATCGAGCGGCACGGCTCCATGGGCTTCGGCAAGGGCAACTTCAAGGCGCTCTTCGAGGCCATCGAGCGGGAGCAGGAGCGGCGCGGCAACCTCTGAGCCGTGCGGCGGGCCGGGGCGCCCGCGCCCGGTGGCGCCCGACGGGCCCGGGGGCCGTACACGATCTTCCGTGGACGGCCCCCGGATGCGAGGCTTGAGGTATGGACCTCATCGCACGTCTGCGCGCCGGGCTCCCCGAGGAAGCGATCCTCACCGACCCCGACGTCACCGGCTCCTACGCCAACGACATGGCGAGCTTCTGTGAGGCGGGGACGCCCGCCGTGGTCGTGCTGCCGCGGACCGTCGAGCAGGTCCAGCACGTCATGCGGACGGCCACCGAGCTGCGGGTGCCGGTCGTCCCGCAGGGGGCGCGTACGGGACTGTCGGGCGCCGCCAACGCCTCCGACGGCTGCCTCGTGCTGTCGCTGGTCAAGATGGACCGGATCATCGAGATCAACCCCGTCGACCGGATCGCGGTGGTCGAACCGGGCGTCATCAACGCCGTGCTGTCCCGCGCGGTGAACGAGCACGGGCTCTACTACCCGCCCGATCCCTCCAGTTGGGAGGAGTGCTCCATCGGCGGGAACATCGGCACCGCCTCCGGCGGCCTGTGCTGCGTCAAGTACGGCGTCACCGCCGAGTACGTGCTCGGCCTGGACGTGGTCCTCGCCGACGGGCGGCTGCTGACCACCGGCCGGCGCACCGCCAAGGGCGTCGCCGGCTACGACCTCACCCGGCTGTTCGTCGGCTCCGAGGGAAGCCTGGGCATCGTCGTCCGCGCCGTCCTCGCGCTCCGGCCGGAGCCGCCGCAGCAGCTGGTGCTGGCCGCGGAGTTCCCGTCCACCGCCGCCGCCTGCGAGGCGGTCTGCGAGATCATGGCCCGCGGCCACGCCCCCTCGCTGCTGGAGCTGATGGACCGTACGAGTATCCGCGCGGTCAACGCCATGGCGCAGATGGGCCTCCCGGACAGCACCGAGGCTCTGCTGCTGGCCGCCTTCGACACCCCCGACCCGGCCGCCGACCTCGCCGCCGTCGGCAAGCTGTGCACCGCGGCCGGAGCCACCGAGGTGGTGCCCGCCGAGACCGCCGCCGAGTCCGATCTGCTGCTCCAGGCCCGCCGGCTGACCCTCACCGCGCTGGAGCGGGTCAAGTCCGCCACGATGATCGACGATGTGTGCGTACCGCGCTCCCGGCTCGCCGAGATGCTGGACGGCACCGCCGCCATCGCCGAGAAGTACGGCCTCACCATCGGCGTCTGCGCCCACGCCGGGGACGGCAACACCCACCCCACGGTCTGCTTCGACGCCGCCGACCCGGACGAGTCCCGCCGGGCCCGGGAGTCCTTCGACGACATCATGGCGCTCGGCCTGCGGCTGGGCGGCACCATCACCGGGGAGCACGGGGTCGGCGTCCTCAAGAAGGAGTGGCTGGCCCGTGAACTGGGGCCGGTGGGGCTGGAGTTGCAGCGCGGCATCAAGGACGTCTTCGACCCGCTGGGCATTCTCAACCCCGGGAAGCTCTTCTGACACACCCGGGACCGGAGTTCCCGCTGCCCGCGTGAGGCCGGATTTTACCCGTCATGACGCGGGTGCGCAGAAAGGGCGAAGGTGGACCCTTCTGCCTATCCTGAACACGGATATCCGCGCCTTCCGGCTCCTTCCGCGAGAAGTCCGGCCACCAGCGGCCCCCAGGGATTCCGCCGTTCGGGATCACGGCGTTCCCCGCGCGCACGATCGCCGTCGTGAGGGAGATCCGTTCCCATGGACCTCAACACCATCACCGAAGTCGTCCGGCGCCCGCCCGGACGGCCGGGCGCGGACTGGCGCGCGGGCGACGCCTGGCTCGCCGGCGGCACCTGGCTGTACTCCGTACAACAGCCGGACCTGCGGCGGCTGATCGACCTGACGGCGCTGCGCTGGGACTCCCTCGTCCCGGGGGAGGCGGGGCTCGGCATCGGCGCGACCTGCACTATCCGCGAGCTGTACGGCTACACCCCGCCGCAGGAATGGCGCGCGGGCGCTCTGTTCGCGGCGGGCTGCGAGGCGTTCCTGTCCTCGTTCAAGGTCTGGAACGCGGCGACGGTCGGCGGCAACATCTGTATGTCCCTGCCGGCCGGCCCCATGATCACGCTGACGGTCGCCCTGGAGGCCCGGTACGAACTGTGGGGCGCCGACGGGACCTCGCGCACCGTCGACGCGCTCGACTTCGTGACCGGCAACCACGAGAACGTGCTCGACTTCGGGGAGGTCCTGCGGCGCATCGACATCCCGGCGCACGCCCTGCGCAAGCGCACCGCACACCGCCGCTTCTCCCTGACCCGGCTCGGCCGTTCGACGGTCTTCCTCATCGGCACGCAGACGCCGGGCACCCACGACCTGCTGCTCACCGTCACCGCCGGCACCACCCGGCCGGTGCGGATGGCCTTCGACGAGGTGCCCGACGCCCGGACGCTGCGGCAGCGCATCGACGCCCTGCCCGCCGACATCTGGTTCGACGACCCCAACGGGACCCCTGACCACCGCCGCCATCTGACCCGGCATTTCGCCGAGGAGATCCGTCACGAACTCCTCGTGGGGGGCCCGGCATGACGTACCACGTGAACGGCGAGCGCTTCGAGGAGGAACCGGCCCCCGGGCAGTGTCTGCGCACCTTCCTCCGCGCGCTCGGCCATTACGGCGTCAAGAAGGGCTGCGACGCGGGCGACTGCGGCGCCTGCACGGTCTGGCTGGACGGCGATCCGGTGCACAGCTGCATCACCCCCGCCTTCCGGGCGGACGGCCATGAGGTGACGACGGTCGAAGGGCTCGGAGCGCCCGGGAGGCTGCATCCGGTGCAGCGCCGGTTCCGCGACGCCCCCGGCTTCCAGTGCGGGTTCTGCACCGCAGGGATGATCATGACCTCGGCGACCTTCAGCGAGGACCAGAAGGCGGACCTGCCCCGGGCGCTGAAGGGGAACCTGTGCCGCTGCACCGGCTACCGGGCGATCGAGGACGCCGTGCACGGCGTGGCCGGAGTGGCGGAGGCCGTGCCCGGGAAGGCCGTCGGGACGAGCGTCGGCGCGCCGGCCGCCGACGAGGTGGTCACCGGCCGCGCCGAGTTCACCATGGACACCCACCTCGACGGCATGCTGCACCTCAAGGTGCTGCACTCCCCGCACGCACACGCCCGGATCGTCTCGGTCGACAAGACCGCCGCGCTCGCCGTGCCCGGGGTGCACCGCGTCTACACCTGGGAGGACGTCCCGCGCCGGCGCTTCACCACGGCGATCCACACCGACCACCTGGTGGACCCGGACGACACCTACGTCCTCGACCGCACCGTCCGCTTCGCCGGCCAGCGCGTCGCCGCGGTCCTCGCCGACTCGGTCGGGGCGGCGGAGGAGGGCTGCCGCCAGGTGGCCGTGGAGTACGAGGTGCTGCCCGCGGTCTTCGACCCCGAGGAGGCACGGGCCGACGGGGCGCCGCAACTGCACGGTGCGCACGACCCGTTCGTCCGCGACCCGGTCCGCAACACCCTGGTGGAGATCCACTCGCACCTCGGCGACGTCGACGCGGGGTTCGCCGAGGCCGAGGTGATCCACGAAGGCACCTACTTCTCCCCGCGGGTGCAGCACGCGCATCTGGAGACCCACGGCTCGATCGCCTGGATGGAGGACGGCCGCCTCCACGTCCGCACCAGCTCGCAGTCCCCGTCGATCGCCAAGGTCAAGCTGGCCTATCTGTTCGCGCTGCGCCCGGACCAGCTGCGGGTGTTCTGCACCCGCGTGGGCGGCGGCTTCGGCGGCAAACAGGAAGTGATCTCGGAGGACCTGGCGGCGCTCGCCACCCTGGACACCGGGCGGCCGGTCAGCTTCGAGTACACCCGCGAGGAGGAGTTCACCACCGCCTCGCCACGGCACCCCATGACCCTCACCGTGAAGCTCGGCGCCAAGGCGGACGGCACGCTCACCGCGGTGCAGATCCGCAATGTGTCGAACACCGGCGCCTACGGCAACCACGCCGGCGAGACGCTCTTCGCGGGCGGCGCCGCCGTCATGATCTACCGCTGCCCGAACAAGAAGTACGACGCGTACTCCGTCTACACCAACACCGTGCCGAGCGGGGCCCTGCGCGGCTACGGCATGACACAGCCCGCCTACGCCGTCGAGTCGGCGATGGACGAACTGGCCCGCGCCCTGCACATGGACCCGCTCGCGCTGCGCCGGCGCAACATCGTGCGGCCGGGTGATCCGCTCGTCGCCATGGAGGAGGGCCCCGACGACGTGGTGTTCAGCGAGGACGGCCTCGGCGCGTGCCTCGACCTGGTGGACGAGGCCATGGCCCGTACCGCCGGCACACCGCCGCCCGGCCCCGGGTGGCTGGTCGGGGCCGGGGTGGCCGCCTCCCTGCACGAGACCGCGCCGCCGACCGAGCACCTTTCCGAGGCCTGGGTCACGCTGGGGGACGACCTGGTCTACGAACTCGCCGTCGGCACCGTCGAGTTCGGCGAGGGCACCTCGACCGCGCACGTCCAGCTCGCGGCCCAGCAGCTGGGCACCACCCCGGCGCGCATCCGCCTGGTGCAGTCCGACACCGACCGCACCGGATTCGACACCGGCGCCTTCGCCAGCGCGGGCCTCTTCGTGGCGGGCAACGCCGTACTCCGCGCGGCCAACGCCGTACGCGACCGCGTCCTGGAGTTCGCTGCCGCGCACACCGGCGTCCATCTCGTGCTGTGCTCGATGGACGACGAGGGGGTCGTCTGCGGTGACCGGCGGGTGTCGCTGGCGGAACTGGTGGCGGCGGCCCGCGCGCGCGGCATCCGCTTCTCCGCCGCCCGCAAGGCGTACGGCTCGCCCCGCAGCGTCACCTCCAACGCGCAGGGCTTCCGGATCGCCGTCCACCCGGTGACCGGCGAGATCCGCGTCCTCCACAGCGTCCAGGCGACCGACGCCGCGGTCGTCATCAACCCCGCGCAGGTGCGGGGGCAGGTCGAGGGCGGGGTCGCCCAGGGCCTCGGCTTCGTCCTGACCGAGCACCACCACGTCGACGCGGACGGTGTCATGGCCAACCCGGACTTCCGCAACTACCGCCTCCCCACCTACGCCGACATCCCCCGCACGGAGGTGCTCCTGGTGGACTCGGCGGACTCCGTCGGGCCCCTGCGGTCGAAGGGCATCGCGGAGTGCTGCATCAACCCGGTGGCCCCCGCGCTGGCGAACGCGCTCCACGACGCCACCGGCGTCCGCTTCCGTGACCTGCCCCTCACCCCGGAACGCATCTACCGGCGGATCGGCGCGAGCGCCGCGGTGACGACGGGACCGCGCACATGACCACCGCACAGCCGGTGGGCGCCGGGGCGACGGTCATCATCGGGCAGAAGGTCCGGGCCGGCCAGGAGCGGGAGTTCCACTCCTGGCAGGAGGAGGTCAACGCCGCTGCCGCCGCCTACACCGGCTTCCTCGGCGCCGAGATCTCCCCGCCCACGCCCGTGCAGCCCGACTGGGTGGTCGTCTACCGGTTCGACTCGATCGCCCATCTCCAGGCGTGGATCAACAGCGCCACCCGGCAGAGCTTCCTCAACCGCGGCCGCGCCTACCTCGACGGCCCCGCCACCCAGCAGGTGCTCAGCGGCGGCACCCAGCCACCGGACCCGCTGGTGACCGTGGTGGTCACCCACCGCGTCCACCCGGACCACGTCGACGCCTTCCTCGCCTGGCAGCGCCACATGACCGAGCAGGAGAGCACCTTCGAGGGCTTCCGCGGCACCGAGCTGTTCCGCCCCGTCGAGGGGCTCCAGGACGAATGGACCACCCTCTACCGCTTCGACAGCGCCGAGCACCTCGACGCCTGGCTGACCTCGGGCCGACGGCGGGAAGTCCTCGCGGAGGGCGCGAAGTTCCACGACTTCCGCATGCGCACCATCGACAACTCCTTCGGCAGCTGGTTCGCCTTCGAGGAGAACGGCAGGCAGGCGCCGCCGCCGTCGGAGACCAAGACCTCCGTCGCGGTCTGGGTCGGCCTCTACCCGACCGTGGTGCTGCTGACGCTCGCCCTGTCACCGGCGCACCTGCCGCTCTGGCTGAACCTGCTCATCGGCAACCTGCTGTCCAGCTTCATCATGAGCTTCCTCACCATGCCCTTCTATGTGAACCCGCTGCTCAGACGGTGGCTGCGGCCGCCCCCTGACGCACCGCCCGGCAGGACCCGCCTCCTCGGACTCGGCCTCGTCACCGGGGTGATGGTGTTCTGGGCCGCGGTCTTCTTCCTCGTCACCACCCAGATCTGGCACCTGCCCTGACCCCGCGCCCCCCCCGCCCGCCGCCGCCCGGATGTACACGGCGGGGCCGGGAGGGTTGACTGCCCCCATGACGATCAACGATCCGCACCGACCCGGCGAGGGCATGGTGACCTTCCGGGTGACCGGCCGGGGCGTCGACGACATCACCTACGCCGTCCAGGCACCGGGGGACTCCGGCAGCGAAGAGCAGGTCACCCGGCCGGAGTTGCCGTGGTTCGCGGTGACCGACGCGCGCGGGGTGGGGGCCATGCCGATGCTCACCCTGACCCTCGACGGGCCGGACGCCTACGCCGAGTGCGAGATCCTCACGGACGGCGCTCCGGCCGTCCGCGGCACCCTGCACGGCCCGGCCGCGACTGCCGTGTTCATGGCACGCGCCGCCGCCTCGTAGGGTGACCGCCATGGAATCCGTGCTCCCCGTCGTCATCACCCTTCTCGTGCTGGCCGTCATCATGCTGGTCGCCGCCTCCGACCGCCGCGCCAGGACGCTGGAGCGCCGGCTCCGGCAGCTGGACCGCAAGGTGGACCTGCTGCTGGCACAGGCCGGCGTGGAGCAGCCGCAGGACGCCCGGATGGCCGAGATCGACCAGCTGCTGGCGCAGGGCAGGACGATCCAGGCGATCAAGATGCACCGCGAGGTGACCGGCTCCGGACTCGCCGAGGCCAAGGAAGCGGTTGAACGCCGGATGCGCTGACGGCCCGTTGGGCTGAGGATGACCAGAAGGACCCGCCGGGCCCGAAGCCCCCTCATGCCCCGCAGGAAGTGAGAGCCGATGGCAGCCACCGAAGCCGCTGATGAGGCGTACGACGTCATCGTGCTGGGAGCGGGACCGACCGGCGAGAACGTCGCCGACCGGGCGCACGCCGCCGGGCTGAGCGCGGTGCTCGTGGAGAGCGAACTGGTCGGCGGAGAGTGCTCCTACTGGGCGTGCATGCCCAGCAAGGCACTGCTGCGCCCGGTCACCGCCCGCTCCGAGTCCCGCCGGGTGCCCGGCCTCCAGGACGCCGCCGACGTCGCCCTGGACGCGCCCGCCGTACTGGCCCACCGGGACGCCATCACGTCCTACTGGAAGGACGACGGGCAGGTCCGCTGGCTGGACTCGGCCGGCATCGACCTGGTGCGCGGTCAGGGGCGGCTCGCCGGGCCCCGGCGGGTGGTCGTCGACGGCGGCCGGGTGCTCACCGCACGGCACGCGGTCGCGGTGTGCACCGGCAGCCGCGCGGTGCTGCCCGGCGTCCCCGGGCTCGCCGCCGCCCGGCCCTGGACCAGCCGCGACGCGACCAGCGCCAAGAGCGTGCCGGGCCGTCTCGTGGTGGTCGGCGGCGGGGTGGTCGGCGTCGAGATGGCCACCGCCTGGCGGGCCCTGGGCGCGTCCGTGACGCTGCTGGTCCGCGGCGACGGGCTGCTGCCCCGGATGGAGCCGTTCGCCGGGCACCTGGTCGCGGAGTCGCTCGCCGAGGCGGGCGTCTTTCTGCGGACCGGCGTCGAGGTGCGCGAGGTACGCCGGGAGGCCCCGGGCGGTCCGGCCACCGTCCTGCTGGACTCCGGCGACGAGATCGTCGCCGATGAACTCCTGATCGCCACCGGCCGGGCCCCGCGCACCGAGGACATCGGCCTGGAGACGGTCGGCCTGACGCCCGGCTCCTGGCTGGACGTCGACGACAGCTGCCGGGTGAAGGGGGTGCCCGGCGGCTGGCTCTACGGCGTCGGCGACGTCAACCACCGCGCGCTCCTCACCCACCAGGGCAAGTACCAGGCCAGGATCTCCGGCGCCGCGATCGCCGCGCGCGCCCGGGGCGTCCCGATCCTGGAGTCCGACCCCTGGGGCGCGCACGCCGCCACCGCGGACACCCGCGCCGTCCCACAGGTCGTCTTCAGCGACCCGGAGGCCGCCTCGGTGGGCCTGACCGCCGCCGCGGCCGAGAAGGCCGGCTACCGCATCCGGGTGGTCGACCAGGACCTGGCGGCGGTGGCCGGGGCGTCGCTGTACGCGGACGGCTACCGCGGCCGGGCCCGGATGGTCGTCGACCTGGACCGTGAGGTGCTGCTCGGCGCCACCTTCGTCGGAGCCGGCGTCGGCGAGCTGCTGCACTCCGCGACGGTCGCGGTGGCCGGCGAGGTCCCCGTCGAGCGGCTGTGGCACGCGGTGCCCTCCTACCCCACGATCAGCGAGGTGTGGCTGCGGCTGCTGGAGGCCTACCGGGGCTGAGGCGGCACCGGGCGGTACGGGCCCGTCCCGCACGGGCCCGGTCCGCCGCCCGCTACGCCCCGGGCTCCGGGGACTCGTCCACCGGCCGCGGGACGCCCGGCCGCAGCTCGTCCCCGGACGCCATCGCGAACAGGTCGCTCAGTCCTTTGTCGAGGCCCAGGTGCCCCCGCTCGGACCCCGGCGGCACCACTCTCAGGGTGCGCTCCAGCCAGGCCGAGACCGCCGCGGCCGGCGCCTCCAGCAGGGCCCGCCCGTCCGGCGAGTCCAGCGCTATGCACACCAGGCTGCGGCCGTCCCGCTTCGCCGGCCACACCCGCACATCGCCGTCGCCGCACGGCCGGAACACCCCCTCGACGAGCAGCTCCCTGGCGAACGTCCAGCTGACGGGGGAGTCCGAACCGATGTGAAAGGTGACGTGGACGGCGTACGGGTCGTCCGTCCCGTACCTCAGCCGGGCCGGTACCGGAACACTGCGCTCCGGCGACAGGACCAGGCCCAGCTCCAGCTCTCGTTCCACCACGGTGTGCATGGGGTCCGCCTCTCCTCGTTCCTGCGGGCCCCGGTACCGGCCCCGCGCACAGAGAGAGCCGCCAACGGCCGGACTCTTACACGACTTCGTACAACTTTTTTCCCGCGCCTCTTCCAGGTGGTCGTCGGCGGGCACGGGCACCCGGGAACCCGGGGTCTGATAGATGTGGACGCCGCGTTGCGGCAGACTGCACCCCACACCCACCAGGCCGAGTACAGATACGGGACTTCGGATGAGCGCCCCTACCTCAGGAACCGCCGGCGGTAGCCCCACGCCAGGCTTCTACCCGGACCCGTCCATTCCCGGCTACATCCGGTACTGGAACGGCGCCGCGTGGGTGCCGGGCACCAGCCGGCCCGCCCCGGCCGACGGCGAGGCGATGCCCGCCCCGCCGCCCGGCACGGCCCCCGCCGTCGAGGAGACCGGACCGGTGTTCTTCGACGAGGAGGAGGCGGCCGGTGGCTCCGCGGCGCCCGCCGTGCGCCAGGGCGGCGAGGCCGCCGTCCCGCCCGTCGCGAGCTGGGACGACCCGGCCCGCCTGCACGGCACCAGCCCCGAGTCGGCCGCCTCCTGGCAGGCCGATGCCTCCCGGCAGAGCGGGTTCGGCGGGGAGTCCGTCTCCTGGGGTGCGCCGGACCAGGCCCCGGCCGGCACACCGTCGGGGGCCGCGTCCTGGGGCGCGGTCCCGCCGCAGCGCGAGGAGCGGGGCGCGGACGCCGGAGCCGGTGAGGGCGCCGGCGCCACCCCGCCCACGGGGCGGGCCACCGGCGACGGGACGGTCGCCATCCGCGCGGTGAACCCGGCCGCCCGCCGCGGCTCCGGCGACCAGGGCACCACCGCGATCCGCGCGGTACGGCCCGAGGGCGGCAAGCCCGCCAAGGGCAACGAGACGATGGCGATCCGGGTCGCGGGCGGCGGCCGTACCCCGTCCGCCCCCGCCGAGGAGAGCACCCCGCAGTCGCTGCCGTCCGGCGGCGACCGGCCGCAGAACCAGGCCCCGCAGCGCCAGGCCCCGCAGAGCCCCGCCCCGCAGGCGGCGGCCCAGCCGGGCCCGGCGCCCCGGAGCCCGGCGCCGCAGCAGCACGCGCCGCAGGCCCCGGTGCCGCCGCAGCCCGCCCCGCAGGCGTCCGCCCCCGCCGCCGGGGTGCCGCCGCAGGGCGGTGCCGCACCGGCCCGGCCCGGCCCGCAGGGCGCCGACGCCGACGGGGTCCTCCCCTGGAAGCCGCCGACCGCCAGTGACCCCTTCGCGGCCATGGCACAGGCGGCGCAGGGCCACCCGGCCGGTCTCGGCCGCCGGTTCGCGGCCCGGCTGATCGACACCCTGGTGCTGGGCGCGCTCACCGCCGCGGCCGCCGTCCCCATGTGGGGCACGGTCGCCGACCACCTCGACGCCAAGGTCGAGGCGGCCAAGCAGTCCGGCCGCCAGGTGACGGTCTATCTGCTCGACGGCACCACCACCCCGGTCTTCGCCACGATCCTGGCCGTCCTGCTGCTCGGCGGCGCGCTCTACGAGGCGCTGCCGACCCTCAAGTGGGGCCGCACCCTGGGCAAGAAGCTCTGCGGCGTACGGGTCCTCGACATCGAGAGCCATGACAGCCCGACCCTCGGCGCCGCGCTCAAGCGCTGGTTCCTCTACAGCGTCCTCGGCGTCCTCGCCGTCGGTGTGCTGAACGTCGTCTGGTGCCTGTTCGACCGGCCGTGGCGCCAGTGCTGGCACGACAAGCTGGCCCGGACCTTCGTCGCGGCCGGCTGACCGGCGGCGGCACACCGGCTGGCCGTACCGCGGGCCGTACCGCCGTGGCGGTATCCGTTCCCCCGAACGGACCTTGCCGGATGCGGCGGGCCGCGACAAGGGGTCGACTCGGGCCATGAGTACCGACCAGCCCCGGCCCGGCCCCGGTGAGCCGCCGGAGAACGACCCGTTCCAGAAGCCGCAGGAGCCCCCGGCGGGCGACGCCCCCCGCAACAGCGCGCCCCGGGAGAACGGCGCGCCCCGCAACAACGCCCCGCACGGCAGCGGTACCGGGGGCGGCGGCTGGGGCGGCGCCGAGGGCGGGGGACCGCCCCCGGGCGGAACGCCGCCGCCGGGTGGCACCACGCCGCCCGCCGGGGGCCCGTACGGCGCCGGCCCGTATGCCGGTGACCCCTACGGCGGCCAGTACGGGGCGCCCGATCCGCTGGCCGGGATGCCGCCGCTGGCGAACCGCGGCCGCCGGCTGGTGGCGCGCATCATCGACGCGATCATCGTCGGGGTGCCGGTCTGGCTGATCATGACCCTGATCGTCGGCGGGGTGGACTTCTTCAGCACCGACGGCGACATGGCCGGCCGGCAGTCGACGGTCTCGGGCGTGACGCTGCTGGTGTACCTGGTCTACGAGGGGCTGATGCTCAGCAGCCGCGGCCAGACCGTCGGCAAGATGGCGATGAAGATCCGGGTGGCGATGCTCGCGGACGGCTCGATCCCGCACGGCCAGCCGGGCTGGGTCCGCGCCGCTGTCTACTCGCTCCCGGAGATCGTGCCCTGCTGCGGTTTCATCTTCTGGCTGATCAACGTCCTGTGGTGTACCTGGGACAAGCCGTACCGGCAGTGTCTGCACGACAAGGCCGCGAAGACCGTGGTGGTGTCCACGGAGACGGGGCCGCCTACCGGCTCAGTGTGAGTGTTCGCCGAGGCGGGCCTCACCGGCGCCGGCGGTGAGGCCGCTCAGGCGGTGCGGCGCGGCGGCGGCCCGGGGGCGCCCGGCCGGCGCCGGAGCCCGCAACGGGGCGGGCGCGGCGGACGGTTCGGTCCGTACGACATGCCGGCGGACCACCCGCGACACCCCGGGCATCGGCACCGTCATCGCGACCAGCAGCCCGAGGCCGAGTCCGGCGAGGGCGATGACCGCGACCCCGATGCCGGTCTCCGTCTGGGAGAGCAGCAGCATCGCGAGGGTGGAGAGAAAGACGGTGGCCGAACCGTAGGCGAGCTGTGCGGCGGTCGGACGAGGCATGGCGGAATCCGTCCTCGGGGGTCGGCAGGGGGCTTGGTCAGGGCGTGCCGGGAAAGGAGACTACGGTCCTTTTTGCCCGAGCGGAACGCCGGGTAAGCGTGACCTGACCCACGGTTCGGGGCACAGGGGGCGCACGAGGCCGCGGCGGCTGCCCGGACGGCATGGCGTCCTGGCTGCTGGGGGCAGGGGCGCATGCCCGGCGGGCATATACACCGGGCTGCTGCCCGTGATCCGGCGCCCGGCGTGGCCCTGGACAGCGGCGTCCGATAGCCGCAACTCGCGGACCGAGTAACGTACTTCGCTGACGTGCCCAAGTCAAGATCTGTCTTTTTCATCGTAGTTCCGGTCGAATGCCCTCGAACAGTGACCGGTTCGATGGGGAGGACAGCGCCAAGTGAGAGACAGACGACGGGTGTTCAGACCGGCCGCCCTGGCCACGGCAATCGCCGCGATCGGGGCGGCCGCTTTGTCCTCGGGGGTGGCGACGGCCGACGCGCAGGGGCCGTCACCGGTCGGCGGGCAGCATGACCCGGCTCCCGAGCGGGCCGTGGACCACGACCTCAAGGGGCCGTTCAGCGACCGGGAGGCGGCCGAGCGCAAGGAAGCGCTCCAGCAGGTCATCTCGGGTGAGGCCAAGGCGACCGAGCGGAACGGCTCCCGGGTCGTCAAGCTCGCCAAGAGCAAGTACGTCGAGCTGGCCCGGCAGAAGACCGACCGGATCTTCACCGTGCTCGTGGACTTCGGCGACAAGGTCGACGACACCACGATGTACGACCCGGACGGCGACGGCCCCAAGCCCCCGGTGAAGAAGTTCGGCGGCGACCCGGGCCCGGCGCACAACCGGATAGCCGAGCCGGACCGTGCCAAGGACAACAGCACGGCCTGGCAGAAGGACTTCAACCGGAAGCACTTCCAGGACCTCTACTTCTCGCACGACAAGAAGAAGCAGTCGCTGGCCAAGTACTACGAGAAGCAGTCCTCGGGCCGTTACTCGGTCGAGGGCGAGGTCTCCGACTGGGTCAAGGTCGACTACAACGAGGCCCGCTACGGCTCCAACTACTGCGGCCAGACCAACTGCGCCAGCGCCTGGGACCTGATCCGCGACGGCGTCAACCAGTGGGCCAAGAACCAGAAGGCCGCCGGCCGCACCGACGCGCAGATCAAGACGGACCTCGCCAAGTACGACCGGTGGGACCGCTACGACCACGACGGCGACGGCAACTTCAACGAGCCCGACGGCTACATCGACCACTTCCAGATCGTGCACGCCGGTGAGGACGAGTCCGCGGGCGGCGGTGTCCAGAAGACCAACGCCATCTGGGCGCACCGCTGGTACGCCTACGGCACCGACGCCGGCAAGACCGGCCCCGGTGCGAACAAGGCGGGCGGCGCCCAGATCGGCGACACCGGTATCTGGGTCGGCGACTACACCATGCAGCCGGAGAACGGCGGACTCGGCGTCTTCGCCCACGAGTACGGTCACGACCTGGGCCTGCCGGACGAGTACGACACCAGCGGCACCGGCGAGTCCTCGGTGGACTTCTGGTCGCTGATGTCGGGCGGCTCCTGGCTCGGCACCGGCAAGAACAGCATCGGCGACCTGCCCGGCGACATGAGCGCCTGGGACAAGCTCCAGCTGGGCTGGCTCAACTACGGCAAGGCGAAGGCCGCGAAGAAGTCCACCCACAAGCTGGGTGTCGCCGAGTACAACACGAAGAACAAGCAGGCCGTGGTCGTCGAGCTGCCGGCCAAGGCGGTCAAGACCGAGATCGTCCCGCCCGCGGAAGGCTCCAAGCAGTGGTGGAGCGGCATGGGTGACGACCTCAAGAACACCCTGTCCCGGCCGGTGGACCTCACCGGCAAGGCCAAGGCGTCGCTGACGCTCAAGGGCTGGTGGGACATCGAGAAGGACTACGACTACGCCTACGCCGAGGTCTCGACCGACGGCGGCAGCAACTGGACGGCCCTGGACGGCACCGCGGGCGGCAAGGCCATCCCGCGCGACGGCAGCGACAAGCCCGCCCTGACCGGCACCGTGGCCGCCTACCAGGACCTCGTCTACCCGCTGGACGCCTACGCGGGCAAGAAGATCGACCTGCGCTTCCGCTACCAGACCGACGGCGGCGCGGCCCAGAAGGGCTTCGCGGCCGACGCGGTCAGCGTCGTCGCCGACGGCAAGCCGCTCTTCACCGACAACGCCGAGGGCGACGACAACGGCTGGACCAGCAAGGGCTTCTCGCGCATCGGCGCGTCCTTCACCAAGGACTACCCGCAGTACTACCTCGCCGAGAACCGCCAGTACGTGTCGTACGACAAGACCCTCAAGGCGGGCCCGTACAACTTCGGCTGGACCACCGCCAAGCCGGACTGGGTGGAGCACTTCCCGTACCAGAACGGTGTGCTGATCTGGCTGTGGGACACCTCGCAGGCGGACAACAACGTCGGCCTGCACCCGGGCCACGGGCAGATCCTGCCGGTCGACGCGCACCCCAAGGCCGAGCACTGGGCGGACGGCAAGCTGATGCGCAACCGCTTCCAGTCCTACGACTCGACCTTCACCCGCTTCCGGACCGACGCCCTCACGCTGCACCGTGACGGCAAGCAGGTGAAGATCGCCTCGAAGAAGGGCGTGACGCTCTTCGACGACCGGAACGGCGTCTACTACGACAAGGCGAACCCGACCGGCGGTGTGATCGTCCCTGACACCAACACCCGGATCAAGATCACCAAGGAGGCCAAGGACGGCTCCACGGTGCTGCTCAAGATCGGCGCTGCGGGTAAGTAAAAGGTAAATTCGCAGGCCAGAGGCTGTTCGGCCGTCGCCCCCTAGCGGGCGGCGGCCGATTCGCGTTTAGATGCGTTCTACAGTTCCTTGTTGACGAGAAGTCTCACGGGGGAGATATGACGATGTCCGGTGGTGGATTCATCAGGCTTCCAGGCGGAAGCGTGGTGGTCGCCCTCTCGCTGCCCAGACCGCCGCACGGCGCACGGGCCGGCCTGTACGACTGCGGTTGCCGGGTCCGGGTCCTGGTCCATGCGGTGAACCGCCAGCGCGCCCTGACCAGGCTGCGCAACCTCGGTCTGCGGTCCGTCTACCTGCGCGGCAACACCGAGCCGCCCACACCCGACGAGGTCACGGCCGTGCTGCACCACCCCGACGGGCTGGTCTGGCGCGAGGCCCCGGACGACGACACCGAGTCCTGGCACCCGATACGGGCGCTGCTGCGGCCCCGGCCGGCCCGCGGGGCGGCGCAGGCCGGGCCGGACGAGGGGGACGAGCGCCCGGCCGCCTGACAGGGCCGTCAGCCGCCGATGAGGACCGGCTTGCCGGTCAGCTCGGCGCCCGCCGCGCGCAGCTCCTGAAGCGCCCGCTCGGTGCTGTGCGCGGCCACCCCGGCGGTCAGGTCCAGCAGGACATGGGTGCGCAGCCCGGCGCCGAGCGCGTCCAGGGCGGTGGCGCGTACGCAGTGGTCGGTGGCGATACCGACCACGTCGACCTCGCTGACGGAGTGCGCGCGCAGCCAGTCCGCCAGCGGGGTGCCGTTCTCGTCGGCGCCCTCGAAACCGCTGTACGCGGCGGTGTGGGCGCCCTTGTCGAAGACCGCGTCGACGGCGCCGGAGGCCAGCGCCGGGGCGAAATTGGGGTGGAACCCGCTGCCCTCCGTGCCGGCCACACAGTGCACCGGCCAGGAGTGCTCGTAATCCGGGGTGGTGGAGAAGTGATCGCCGGGGTCGATGTGGTAGTCCCGGGAGGCCACGACATAGCGGTAGCAGCTGCCGGCCGCCTGGCCCACCAGATCGGTGATGGCCGCCGCGACATCCGCACCTCCCGCCACCGCGAGGCTGCCGCCCTCGCAGAAGTCGTTCTGCACGTCAACGACGATCAATGCCCGGTGCATGGTGCGTGCCTTCCGGCTGGGAATCGGTGAGCGGCGCGAGCGGTGGTGTGACCGAGGGTAGCCACTCGACGGGGTTTGCGGGAGTGGGGCGGAGCCCGCCGGGGCGCGCGATACCGGGCGCGGCGTACGGCGGCCGCCGCCCGGCACCCCGCGCCCCGCCGGCGCCGCCCGGTCAGACGTACTCGGTGGGCAGCACGGCCTCGCCGCGGGAGAGCTGGGTCGCCGACAGCGGCAGCCCGGCGCGGGCGGCGATGTGCCGGTCGCGGGCGGCGTCCAGCGGCTCGCGGGCCACCACCTTCCCGGCGCTCACCAGCGGCACCAGCAGCTGCCGGTCGGCCAGCTCGGCGGGCACCGGCCCGGTGCCGATGACCTCGGCCTCGGCGACGCCGTCCGCGTCCACCCGGCGCGCCGCCCACTTGCGGCCGCCGAGCGAGGTCTTGGCGCCCATCGACTTCTTCGCGACCGGCCGCAGCGGCGCGCCGGGCTCCTCGCTGTCGGCGCGGGCGACCAGCTTGTAGACCATCGAGCAGGTCGGGTGCCCGCTGCCGGTCACCAGCTGGGTGCCGACGCCGTACGCGTCCACCGGGGCGGCGGCCAGCGAGGCGATGGCGTACTCGTCCAGGTCGCTGGTGACCACGATCCTGGTCTGCCGGGCGCCCAGCTCGTCCAGCTGCGCCCGCACCCGGTGGGCGATCAGCAGCAGGTCGCCGGAGTCGATCCGGACGGCGCCGAGCCCCGGACCGGCCACCTCCACGGCCGCGCGTACCGCCTCGGCGACGTCGAAGGTGTCCACCAGCAGGGTGGTCCCGCTGCCGAGGGTGTCGACCTGCGCGGTGAAGGCGTCCCGCTCGGTGTCGTGGAGCAGGGTGAAGGCGTGGGCGCTGGTGCCGACGGTGGGGATGTTGTAGCGGAAGCCGGCCGCCAGGTCGGAGGTGGTGTGGAAGCCCCCGACGTACGCGGCGCGGGACGCGGCCACCGCCGCCAGCTCATGGGTGCGGCGGGCGCCCATCTCCATCAGCGGGCGGTCGCCGGCCGCCACCGACATCCGGGAGGCCGCGGCGGCCACCGCGGAGTCGTGGTTGAGGATCGAGAGGATCACCGTCTCCAGGAGCACCGCCTCGGCGAAGGTGCCCTCGACCCGCATGACGGGGGAGCCGGGGAAGTAGACCTCGCCCTCCGGGTAGCCCCAGATGTCGCCGCGGAAGCGGTAGTCGGCCAGCCACTCCAGGGTCCGCTCGTCGAGGATGCCGCGTTCCCGCAGGAAGCCGAGGATGGTCTCGTCGAAGTGGAAGTTCTCCACCGCGTCCAGGACCCGGCCGGTGCCGCCCACCACGCCGTAGCGGCGGCCCTCGGGGAGGCGGCGGGTGAAGACCTCGAAGACCGAGCGCCGGTCCGCGGTGCCGGACCGCAACGCGGCCTGCAGCATGGTGAGTTCGTACTGGTCGGTGAAGAGCGCAGTCGACGGCACGGCCACCGGCAGCCCCAGGTCTGCTGTGTTCATGGGAGAGATGCTACCCCCATTACTCGTCACTCTGACGATAGTGCTCCGGGAGTCACAAAAGCCCGCCCGCGGCCTTGTGCGGCGGCTCGCCGACGCGGCCCGCGCGAGGGGCATTTGTGCGTCGCCCGCCCCCGGGTGGCAGCATGGGGCCTGTGAGCGCCCACCCGTCACCCACGACCACGCTCCGGCCGCATCGCTGCACGCTCAGTGTCCCGGTCGAGATCGAACGTCCCGAGTCGAGCGAGGCTCCCTTCGAGGTCCCCGAGCCCGACGTCCCGTGGGTCACGATCGTCCACAACGACCCGGTCAACCTCATGAGCTATGTCTCCTACGTCTTCCAGTCGTACTTCGGCTACTCCAAGGACAAGGCGCACCAGTTGATGCTCGACGTCCATCACAAGGGCCGCGCCGTGGTCTCCAGCGGCAGCCGCGAGGAAATGGAACGCGATGTGCAGGCGATGCACGGCTACGGCCTGTGGGCGACGCTGCAGCAGGACCGCCGATGAGCGGGCACTTCGCGCCGCTGCCCGACGGCGGTGCCGCCGTCCCGCTCGACGAGGTCGAGATCTCCATCCTGCGCAGCCTCGCGGTCCAGCTGATGGAGCTGATCGGGCCGGGCGAGGAGCCCGGGGAGAGCGAGAGCGACGACCTGCTGGCGTCGGTCTTCAACGACGGTCCCAGCGAGCCGCCCGCCGACCCGGTCCTGGCCCGCCTCTTCCCCGACGCCTACGGCGGGCCCGACCTCGTCCCCGATGACGACGTCCGCGCCGCCTCCGCCGAGTTCCGCCGCTACACCGAGAACGACCTGCGCTCCCGCAAGCGCGAGGACGCCCTGGCGCTGATCCGTGCGCTGGACACCCTGGCGCCCGAGGGCGGCAGCGCGGAGCTGCGGCTGAAGCCCGCCGAGTGCCGGCAGTGGCTGGGGGCTCTCAACGACCTGAGACTGGCCATCGGGACGCGGCTTGAAGTCACCGATGAGGAGGACGGCGGCGCGCTGCTGCGACTGCCGGACAGCGACCCCCGTAAGCCGATGGTGATGGCCTATCTCTGGCTCGGCGGCCTTCAGGAGACGCTCGTCGAGTCCTTGATGGGCTGAAATACGGGGGCAATACTCCGGAAGTTCGCCGGGTGTTCGCTCAGCGGACGCTCAAATCCGGATAACGATCGCGTCACCGCCGCGCTGCGTTCTGCTGCCTTTCGCGGAACTTGTCCTGTTTTCCTTGTGGTTCGGTTCACGCCATCTCTAGTCGATCTTCAGTGGCGCGTGTTAAATGTTCACGACCTGCCGTGAGCGACGCCACCCCTGTCGCTGCGGGAGCGCTAGCCGACCGACCGTCGGCGTGCAGGACTCCATCCGGGGGATCGGGACCCGATCCGGACAGACCGGGTCGGAATGGAGAAAGGCGCACCACACATGACCTCTGTGCAGGTCGACAAGCAGCACGACGGCAACGGGGCCGGGACAGACCCCGAAGAGGGTTACCAGCGGGGTCTGGGGAACCGTCAGATCCAGATGATCGCCATCGGCGGCGCCATCGGTACCGGCCTGTTCCTCGGGGCCGGCAAGGCGATCTCGATGGCCGGGCCGAGCATCGTCCTCGCCTACGCCATCGTCGGTCTCGTCATCTTCTTCATCATGCGGGCCCTGGGCGAACTGCTCATGTACCGGCCCGTTTCCGGCTCCTTCTCGGAGTACGGACGCGAATTCCTCGGCCCGTTCATCGGCTTCGTGACCGGCTGGACGTACTGGCTGTTCTGGGTCGTCACCGGCATCACGGAAGTGACCGCCGCCGCCACCTATGTGCAGTACTGGAACAAGGGCATACCGCAGTGGGCCTCGGCGCTCGTCTTCACGTGCGCGCTCTTCGGTATCAACCTGATCTCCGTGAAGATCTTCGGTGAGCTGGAATTCTGGTTCTCGATGGTCAAGGTCACCGCGATCATCGGCATGATCCTGATCGGGCTCGGCGTGATCACCCTCGGCTTCTCCGACGCCGGTGACACCGCCTCCTTCACCCTCCTGTGGTCCGACGGCGGCTTCTTCCCCAAGGGCATCGGCGGCACGCTGATGACGCTGCAGATCGTGATGTTCGCCTTCCTCGCCGTCGAGCTCGTCGGCGTCACCGCGGGCGAGGCGACCGACCCCAAGAAGGTCCTGCCCAAGGCGATCAACACCGTGCCGTGGCGGATCGGCCTCTTCTACATCGGTGCGCTGATCATCATCCTGTCCGTGGTCAGCTGGACCGCGTTCAAGCCGGGCGTCAGCCCGTTCGTCGCCGCCTTCCAGCAGATCGGCCTGCCGGCCGGTGCGGGCATCGTCAACTTCGTCGTGCTGACCGCCGCGCTCTCCTCGGCGAACTCCGGTATGTACTCCACCGGCCGGATGCTGCGCGACCTCGCGCTCAACGGCCAGGGACCGAAGTTCTTCACCCGGCTGAGCAAGAACGGCCTGCCCACCTGGGGCACCGGCGTCTCGGTCGCGATGATGCTGTTCGGCGTCTACATCAACTACCAGTGGCCCGGTGAGGCGTTCAACTACGTCGTCTCCTTCGCCACCATCTCCGGTATGTGGGCGTGGATCGTCATCCTGGCCTCGCAGCTGCGCTACCGCGCCAAGGCGAACCGCGGCGAGCTGCCGCAGTCCGAGTTCAAGGCCCCCGGCAGCCCCTACACCTCGGTCTTCGCGCTGGCCTTCATCGGCATGGTGATCGTGATGATGGGTGTCGACAAGGACGCCCGGATCTCGCTCTACGCGGCCCCCGTGTGGGCGCTCATCCTGGGCGTCGGCTACCTCTGCATCAAGCGGCGGGACGCGGCACTCCTGGCGGCCGGCACGGCCCCGCGGGAGGCCGCCGCCAAGGACACCCAGGGCTGAGCCGGCCCCGTACGGTCGGCGGAAGCGCCCGACTGTCCAGCATGCGGGCCGGTACGTACCAGTCTTCGGTACGTACCGGCCCGCTGGCTATTCTTGGCGCCATGCTGACCCTCACCAAGGCCCTCTTCGACCAGATCGTCGAGCATGCCCGCCAGGACCACCCCGACGAGGCCTGCGGCGTGGTCGCGGGCCCGGCCGGCAGCGGACGCCCCGAGCGGTTCATCCCGATGCTGAACGCCGCCCGCTCGCCCACCTTCTACGAGTTCGACTCCTCCGACCTGCTCAAGCTCTACCGCGAGATGGACGACCGGGACGAGGAGCCGGTGATCATCTACCACTCGCACACCGCCACCGAGGCCTACCCCTCGCGCACCGACATCTCCTACGCGAACGAGCCGGATGCCCACTATGTCCTGGTATCCACCGCCGACACGGACGACGCCGGGCCCTTCCAGTTCCGCTCGTTCCGGATCGTGAACGGCGAGGTCACGGAGGAAGAGGTCGAGGTCGTGGCGGCGTACTCCTGAGCGCGTCCCACCTGTCGTACACGGATCGTCCGCATCATGGGACAAGGTTCCAATACCCGGACCGGGAATCGCTACGATGACCGCATGGTTGACCACGACGTGAGCGAGAAGAAGAGGCCGGGCATGCTGCTGCTCGCTCCGCTCGCCACGCGTCGCTCCGCCTCCGCGCTGCTCGGCGCGTTCGGCTGCGGAGCCGCACGGCTGCACGTGGACCTGTGCCGCCTTTCCAGCGCCATCTGTCCGCGCTGCGCCGGCGCCTGACCCGGCCCGTACGGGGCGCACGTACCGCGCCACCCCGCACCTCCCGCGTCACCCGACGCCCTCCCGGCCTGCCGACCCCGTGCACCCGGGACGCACCGCATCCGCCACCGCACTCCCACAGGAGCACCCTCATGGCCATCGAGGTCCGAATCCCGACCATCCTGCGCACCTACACCGACGGCCAGAAGGCCGTCGAGGGCAGCGGAGACACCCTCGCCGACCTCTTCACCGACCTGGAGAGCCGGCACACCGGTATCCGCGAGCGCCTGGTCGACGGCGAGCAGCTGCGCCGCTTCGTGAACGTCTACCTCAACGACGAGGACGTCCGCTTCCTGGAGGGCATCTCCACCAAGCTCGCCGACGGCGACAACGTCACGATCCTCCCGGCCGTGGCCGGCGGCATGCGCTGATGCGTTACGACTCTCCGCTGGCGGCGGTCGGGAACACCCCTCTCGTCCGCCTCCCGCGCCTCTCGCCCTCCGAGGACGTCCGCATCTGGGCGAAGCTGGAGGACCGCAACCCCACGGGCTCGGTCAAGGACCGGCCCGCGCTGCACATGATCGAACAGGCCGAGAAGGACGGCCGGCTCACCCCCGGCTGCACCATCCTCGAACCGACCAGCGGCAACACCGGCATCTCGCTCGCCATGGCGGCCAGGCTCAAGGGCTACCGCATCGTGTGCGTCATGCCGGAGAACACCTCCTCCGAGCGGCGCGAGCTGCTCGCCATGTGGGGCGCCGAGATCATCTCCTCGCCCGCGGCCGGCGGCTCCAACACCGCCGTCAGGGTCGCCAAGGAGCTGTCCGCCGAGCACCCCGACTGGGTGATGCTCTACCAGTACGGCAACCCCGACAACGCCGGTGCGCACTACGCCACCACCGGCCCCGAGATCCTCGCCGACCTGCCCTCGGTCACCCACTTCGTGGCCGGTCTGGGCACCACCGGCACCCTGATGGGCGTCGGCCGCTATCTGCGCGAGCAGGTCCCCGGCGTCCGCATCGTCGCCGCCGAACCGCGCTACGACGATGTCGTCTACGGTCTGCGTAACCTCGACGAGGGCTTCATCCCCGAGCTCTACGACGAGTCCGTGCTCACCACGCGCTTCTCGGTCGGCTCCGAGGACGCGGTCCGCCGCACCCGTGAACTCCTCGCGGAGGAAGGCATCTTCGCGGGAATCTCCACCGGCGCGGCGCTGCACGCCGCGCTCGGCGTCGGCCGGAAGGCGGTCAAGGCGGGCGAGAGCGCCGACATCGTCTTCGTCGTCGCCGACGGCGGCTGGAAGTACCTCTCCACCGGCGTCTACACCGCCGAGTCGACCGAGGCCGCCATCGCCACGCTGCAGGGCCAGCTCTGGGCATAGCGGCGGACACCCCTTAGGGGCCGGACACCCCTTAGGGGCCGGACATCCTCCAGGGGTTCGGAGGCCCCCGGCACGGGCGCCGGGGGTGCTCCGCGGGCGGCGGGACCCGGGTGGTCTTCACGGCGGAGGCGGCGGCTGCGTACGGGCGTACGGGGCGACAGCCCAGACTGGTGATTCCGCCCACAGCTCGGCCCGCTGGAGGAGTCACCGGACCTTTTGCGGCTTACGCTCGTGGGCACCGCACAGACCGTCAAGGACCCGGCACCACCCCGGCAGCGACCGCCGGGCACCCCGCACGGACCCTTCCCCGAGCTCCCGCAGCGTTCGAGCGGGGGAGGCCCCAGACCGCCGCCCACGCCCACGGAGGTTCACGCCCGTATGAAGCTCACTGTCGTCGGATGCTCCGGGTCGTTCCCTTCCATGGAATCGGCCTGCTCGAGCTACCTCGTGGAGGCCGACGGCTTCAGGCTGCTCCTCGACATGGGCAACGGCGCCCTGGGCGAGCTGCAGCGCCACGCCGGCCTCTATGACCTGGATGCCGTGCTGCTGTCGCATCTTCATGCAGACCACTGCATCGATTTGTGCGGCTATTTCGTCGTCCGCTACTACCGCCCGGACGGCGGGCGTTGCGCGCCGATGCCGGTCTACGGACCGGAGGGCACCGAGCGGCGGCTGACCGTCGCCCACGCCGATGTGCCGCACGACGGCGCGATGAGCGAGGTCTTCGACTTCCGCACCCTGACACCCGGCACCTTCACCATCGGGCCGTTCACGATCCGTACGGAACACGTCAGCCACCCGGTGGAGGCCTTCGGCTTCCGCATCGAGCACGGCGGCCGGACCCTGACGTACTCCGGGGACACCGGCCCCTGCGAGGCGCTGGAGTCGCTCGCCGAGGGCGCCGACCTCTTCCTGTGCGAGGCGTCCTTCACGTACGGCAAGGAAGACATCCCGGACCTGCACCTCAACGGCCGGGAGGCCGGCGAGACCGCCCGGCGGGCCGGCGTGGGCCGGCTGGTGCTGACCCACATCCCGCCGTGGACCGACCCGGACATCAGCATCCGCGACGCCCAGAAGGCCTACGACGGCCCGGTCGAGGCGGCCAAGGCGGGTGCCGTCTACGAGGTGTGAGGCCGGGCGGCGTGCCCGGCGCGACGACGGCACAGGGCCCCGGAACCGTGGTGCGGTTCCGGGGCCCTGTGCGTGCGGTGCCCGCGCGGGCTACGCCTTCGTCAGGTCCTCGACCTCTTCCTCGGGCTCCCGGCCCGGGGTGGTGAGGTTGAACTTGCTGATCGCGAAGCGGAACAGCGTGTAGTAGACGGCCGCGAAGACCAGGCCGATCGGGATGATCATCCAGGGCTTGGTGGCCAGGTTCCAGTTCAGCGCGTAGTCGATGAAGCCGGCGGAGAAGGTGAAGCCGTCGTGCACCCCCAGCGCCCAGGTGAGCGCCATGGACAGGGCGGTCAGCACCGCGTGGATCGCGTAGAGCACCGGCGCGATGAACATGAACGAGAACTCGATCGGCTCGGTGATACCGCAGACGAAGGAGGTCAGCGCGAGCGAGATCATCATGCCCAGGACGGCCTTGCGGCGCTCGGGGCGGGCGGCGTGCGCGATGGCGAGGGCGGCGGCCGGCAGGCCGAACATCATGATCGGGAAGAAGCCCGACATGAACTGCCCGGCGGTCGGGTCACCGGCGAAGAAGCGGCCGATGTCGCCGTGCGCGACCTTGCCCGCGGCGTCGGTGAAGTCGCCGAGCTGGAACCACGAGACGGTGTTGACGAACTGGTGCATGCCGATCGGCAGCAGTGCGCGGTTGATCAGACCGAAGAGTCCGGCGCCGGCCGCGCCCAGGCCGGTCATCCACTCGCCGAAGGCGGAGATCGCGTCGCCGATGGGCTCCCAGACCAGCAGGAAGAGCACGCCGACGGCGGTGCCCACGAAGGCCATGATGATCGGGACCAGCCGGCGGCCGTTGAAGAAGCCCAGCCAGTCCACCAGCTTCTTGCGGTGGTAGCGCTGCCACAGGACCGCGGCGAGCAGTCCCATGATGATGCCGCCGAGGACGCCGGGGTTGTTGAGGACCGGCTCGACCCACTCGCCCTTCTCGATGTGGCCTTCCTCGACCGGGAACGCCTTGAGGACATTGCTGTAGACCAGGAAGCCGACCAGGGCGGCGAGCGCCGTGGAGCCATCGGACTTCTTCGCGAAGCCGATGGCGACGCCTATGCAGAACAGCATCGGCAGGTTGTCGAAGACCGCGCCGCCGGCCGCCGCGAAGACCTTGCTGACGGCGATCCAGCCCAGGCCCTTCTCGCCGAACACGTCGTCCTGGCCGAGGCGGTTCAGGATGCCCGCGGCGGGCAGGACGGCGATCGGCAGCTGGAGACTGCGGCCGATCTTCTGCAGGCCCTGGAACAGGCCGGAGCCCCGCTTCTTCGCGGGAGCCGCCTTCGTGGCGGTGGCCGAACTCATCGGATTCCTCCTGGTGAGGCGGGCGCTCGAAGGGGGACTGCCCGCGCTTGGACTGCACCTTGGTCTACACCACTAGTGGTTTAGACCATTCTTAGCACGTAGTCCCGACATAAAGGAATCCATTCTTCCAAGTGGTGTGGACCACACGACGACCGGCCCCCGGGTCACAGGACCCAGGGGCCGGCGGGCCCATCGCACCGGGCCGGACGGCGCCCTCCGCGACCCCGCCCGCGGAGGTTCCGTCACCCTCCTACTTCACGTTCTCCTGCTCCATCGCGTCCCCCACCTCATCCGGCTCACGGCCCGGCGTCGCCAGGTTGAACGCCGTGATGAGGAAGCGGAAGAGGACGTAGTAGACCACCCCGAAACACAGGCCGATCGGAATGATCAGCCAGGGTTTGGTGGCCAGCCCCCAGTTGATGACGTAGTCGATCAGACCCGCCGAGAAGCTGAAGCTGTCGTGCACGCCCAGCGCCCAGCTCACCGCCATCGAGACGCCCGTCAGCACCGCGTGCAGCACGTACAGCACCGGCGCGACGAACAGGAACGAGTACTCGATCGGCTCGGTCACCCCCGTCACGAACGAGGTCAGGCCGACCGACAGCATCATGCCCGCGATCTCCTTGCGGCGGTGCGGCTTGGCGCAGTGCGCGATCGCCAGCGCCGCCGCGGGCAGCGCGAACATCATGATCGGGAAGAAGCCGGTGGTGAACTGTCCGGCGTCCGGATCGCCCGCCAGGAACCGGTTGATGTCACCGTGCACGACCGTGCCGTCCGGCTTGGTGAAGCTGCCGAACTGGAACCAGACGAAGGTGTTCAGGAACTGGTGCAGGCCGATCACCAGCAGCGCCCGGTTGGCGACGCCGAAGACACCGGAGCCCCACGCCCCCAGTCCTGACAGCCACTCACTGAAGCTCGTCAGCGCGTCACCGACCGGCTGCCAGACGAACAGGCACAGCACCGCGAAGACCAGGCCGACGAAGGCCATGATGATGGGGACCAGCCGCCGCCCGTTGAAGAACCCCAGCCAGTCCACCAGCCGCACCCGGTGGAAGCGCTGCCAGAGCCACGCGGTCAGAAACCCCATGACGATGCCGCCGAACACCCCCGGATTCTGGAACTCCGCCTGCGTGACCGTCTCGGTCCTGTCCAGGCACACGCCGCTCCACAGGCCCGCCTGGGTGTACGCCTGGCCCGGACCGCAGCCCGACGGGAACGCGTGCAGCACCGAGAAGTAGACGAGGAAGCCGGTCACCGCCGCCAGCGCCGTCGACCCGTCCGACTTCTTGGCCATCCCGATCGCCACACCGATGCAGAACAGCAGCGGCAGGCCGAGCCCCGAGTCCAGCAGCGCACCGCCCGCGGCGGCGAAGACCTTGCCGACGGCGTCCCAGCCCAGCCCGTCGGCGCCGAACACATCCGGCTGGCCAAGACGGTTGAGAATGCCCGCCGCGGGCAGGACGGCAATCGGCAGCTGCAGACTGCGCCCCATCTTCTGCAAGCCCTGGAAGAGGTTCGACGCCCATCGGTTCCCCGGTGCCGCCGCTGCGTCCGAACTCATCGCTGTCCTCCCGGCGGTCGGCCCGTCGACAACCGACCTGGTGCTTGCCGCATACTGGTGGTGTAGACCACTTAGGGGTGCGTGCCGCGGCCGTCCCTCCGGCCGTCCGCGCGCACTCCGGTGATCGCCATCCTTCGTCAGACAGCGGACAAACGCCCACATAGTTGGGCTGAACGTGCGTTACGGTGTGAAAACCGCGCGGCGGAACCGCCGGCGGCCGAGACAAGCAGGAGTGGACATGGCCACCAAGGCTGAGAAGATCGTCGCCGGGCTCGGCGGACTCGACAACATCGAGGAGGTCGAGGGCTGCATCACCCGCCTCCGCACCGAGGTCGTCGACTCCTCCCTCGTCGACGAGGCCGCCCTCAAGGCCGCCGGCGCCCACGGCGTCGTCAAGATGGGCACCGCGATCCAGGTCGTCATCGGCACCGACGCCGACCCCATCGCCGCCGAGATCGAGGACATGATGTGAGCTGACCCCCGCTCACACCGAAGGCCCCACACCGGACGCCCACCGCCCCGGAGTGGGGCCCTCGCCGTTCCCGATAGGGTCTGTGCCATGTCTCGCATCGACGGCCGCACCCCCGAACAACTCCGCCCGGTCACCATCGAACGCGGCTGGAGCAAGCACGCCGAAGGCTCCGTCCTCGTCTCCTTCGGCGACACCAAGGTCTTCTGCACCGCATCCGTCACCGAAGGCGTCCCGCGCTGGCGCAAGGGCACCGGCGAGGGCTGGGTCACCGCCGAGTACTCGATGCTGCCCCGCTCCACCAACACCCGCGGCGACCGCGAATCCGTACGCGGCAAGATCGGCGGCCGCACCCACGAGATCAGCCGCCTCATCGGCCGCTCCCTGCGCGCCGTCATCGACTACAAGGCCCTCGGCGAGAACACCATCGTCCTGGACTGCGACGTCCTCCAGGCCGACGGCGGCACCCGCACCGCCGCCATCACCGGCGCCTACGTCGCCCTCGCCGACGCCATCACCTGGGCCCAGGGGAAGAAGCTCATCAAGCACGGCCGCAAGCCGCTGACCGGCACGGTCTCCGCCGTCAGCGTCGGCATCGTCGACGGCACCCCCCTCCTCGACCTCTGCTACGAGGAGGACGTCCGCGCCGAGACCGACATGAACGTCGTCTGCACCGGCGACGGCCGCTTCGTCGAGGTCCAGGGCACGGCCGAGGCCGAGCCCTTCGCCCGCGAGGAACTCAACGCCCTCCTCGACCTCGCCGTCGCCGGCTGCGCCGAACTCGACGGCGCCCAGCGGGCGGCACTGGCCGGGACGCTCTGAGCGATGGGGGCGGGGCGCCGGCGCCGCTTGGGCGCCGCGTGGGCGGGGCTGTTGAGCACCGCGAGCGCGGGGCTGCTGGGCACCCGGCGGGTGGCGCCGCTGAGCGCCGGGGTGCGCGGCCGCTGAGGGCCTGGAGCCCGCCGCCGCCCACCCCACAGCATGACGTCACCACCACAGGGGGAGGCCCCGGAACCTCCCCCTGTGACCCTTTTCTCACCAGGCCCGTCCCCTCTGGAAAAGCCACCGCGGCACCCGCACTCTGGACCCCATGTCCACCACCGCTGCCACCGCGCCCCGCACCAGCGCCCGCACCGGCGGGCCCAAGGACGACTCCCGGCTCCTGGAGCACATCCTCGGCTGGACCCTGGTCCTCGTCCTCGCCATGTTCCTCACCCACGCCGGCCTCGTCTGACGGGCCTCGCGGTCTCGTCTGACGGGGCCCGCGGCCTTGCCCCTCCGCCCTCGTGGCCTTGCCTGACGGCCCTCCGCCGGGTCCTTGGTGGGCCGTGCCGGGCCCCTGCCGGTTCCTGCGGCCGCTGACGGTGTCACCGCACCCGCACCCGCGCCCCACTCCACCTGCCCGGCCCTCCTGCCCGGCCTTCGTCGCCCGGCCCGGAGCCCGCCCCGCACCCGCGCAACCAAAACAGCCCCACCCCGCGTTTCTTCCTTTGCCCGTACACGTCCAAGGGAAGGAAACCGCCCCATGGCCCGCCGCTCGCTCCCGCAGCGCCGCCCCGCCGCCACCGCACTCGTCGCGCTGGCCGCCGCCACCCTCGCGATACCGCTGCTCTCCGGCTGCGGAGCGGTCCAGAAGGCCATGGACTGCGCCAACACCGCGTCCTCCGTCGTCGACGCCGTCGACAAGCTCCAGAAGGCCGCCGACAACGCCGTCAACGACCCCCAGAAGGCCCAGCAGGCGCTCGACGACATCGACGCCAACCTGCGCAAGCTCAGCAAGGACGCCACCGACCCGGAGCTGTCCAAGGCCATCGACAAGACGAACGACGGCATCAAGGCCGCCCGCAAGGACCTCGACAGCAACAAGGCCCCCGACATCCAGCCGATCGTCGACGGCACCGGCGAGATGACCAAGATCTGCACCCCGGGATAGCCGGGATAATCGGGGCCATGCAGACTCACACCGGCGGCCCCTCCGCACACCCCCGCCGCCTCATCCTCGCCACCCGCAACGCCGGCAAGGTCAGCGAACTCCGCGCCATCCTCGACGCGGCCGACCTCGACATCGAACTCGTCGGCGCCGACGCCTACCCCGACGTCCCCGACGTCAGGGAAACCGGCGTCACCTTCGCCGAGAACGCCCTCCTCAAGGCCCACGCCCTCGCCCAGGCCACCGGCCACCCCGCCGTCGCCGACGACTCCGGCCTCTGTGTCGACGTCCTCGGCGGCGCGCCCGGCATCTTCTCCGCCCGCTGGGCCGGCACCCACGGCGACGACCAGGCCAACCTCGCCCTGCTCCTGGCCCAGCTCGGCGACATCGCCGACGAACACCGCGCCGCCCACTTCGCCTGCGCCGCCGCCCTCGCCCTCCCCGACGGCACCGAACGCGTCGTCGAGGGCACCCTCGAAGGCACCCTCCGCCACACCCCCACCGGCACCGGCGGCTTCGGCTACGACCCGATCCTCCAGCCCCACGGCGACACCCGCACCTGCGCCGAACTGACCCCCGCCGAAAAGAACGCCATCAGCCACCGCGGCCAGGCCTTCCGGGCACTGGCCCCGGTGGTGCGGGAGTTGTTGGGCTGAGTTTTGGCGTACGCAAATGGCCTGCGAACCGGACCTTCGATTCGCAGGCCATTCTGCGTGTGCGGCCGGAGGGACTCGAACCCTCACGGGTGTTACCCCACTGGCACCTAAAGCCAGCATGACTGCCAATTCCATCACGGCCGCTTGCCACGGCCATGGTACTTGTTGGCCGGACACAGCGTGAGGTCTACCGCTGGTGTCGGCCGCCCCGGCACCAAGTGTCGGTGACCGCATGGCAGTTGGGGCAGAGAAACCGCAGATTCTGCTGACGGTCGTCACGCCAGTCGCCGTTGATGTGGTCGATCTCCAGAGTCATGGGCTTGCCGTGCCATGCGGGGCCTGTCCCGCACTCGGCGCAGCCCTGCGGCACGCCGACCTGCCGCAGGGCTCGCCGTAGCATCACGGTTCTTGTCCGGCGCTTCCCGCAGTGCTTCACGAGTATCTGCTCGGGACCCTTGACCGGCGTGGTACCCGGCTTCCCGCGCATATGTGCCTGCCCCAGGAAGTGACTCGTGTCGATGCCGTGGTCGGATACCCACTGACGGAACAGCGCGCGCCCGCGAGAGCTATCGGGCCTCTCCAGATACCGCAGGGCAGCGGCGATGGAAGAAGAGGCGCTGACGGCTTTCTGGAGGTCGTCCCTGCTGGGGCGGCGAAGGTGAGTGGCGCGCCGTGCGACGGGGTTGAAGTGCGATACATCGATTCCGAAGTGTTCGAAGCGCCTGAACAGATGCCGCCGCAGCTGATGGTAGGAGCGCCCGCCGCAGAACGCGATGACTTCGTCGATGTTCGTGCAACGCTCTGCGGCCTCGGTCAACAGCGCGCGGGTGTAGCGGATGCTGCCGCTCATTGCCGCGCTCCGGTGTCCCGGGGGCCGATGCCCTTGTTGCGCCCCCGGTAGGTATCCGTGGCCGAGTGGCAATTGGGGCACAGAAACCGCAGATTCTCCCGACAGTTGTTACGCCAGTTTCCGTCGATGTGATCGACCTCCAGCGGCAGCGGGCGATTGCGCCAGACGGGCCCGGTACGGCAGACGGCGCACCGCTCGTCCGCCCCGAGCGCGAGCAGGGCAGCTTTGAGTCGGTGGCTCGGCATTCGTCGACCGGGGTTTTCTTCGTGCACGAGCAGTTCCTCGGGGCTGTACCGCCGACGAGCCTTGGTTTTCCTCCGGCCGACCGGAGAAAAGTGCGAAGTGTCGATTCCCAGGTTCTGGATGCGCCGGCTGATGTGGGTGTGCTGACCGCCTACGGGGTCGAGACCGAGCCGTCGTAAGACCTCGCACATGTTCGTCGACAGCGCCACGGCATCCTCGAGGAGCTCCTTGGTCCAGCGAGTCCCTTCACGTTCGAAGTGCGAAGTATCTACGCCCATTGACCGCATTCGGTCATGGAGGTACCGCCGTGAGGGACCCTTCGGATGCACCCCGAGCTTGAGTAACGCCTCCGACAGCGTCCGCGAAGACGAAGCCGCCTCCTCCAGCCGCTCCCGGGTGTACGGACTGACCGGCATGATTCCCCCTCGTTCCGCGCACCGGGCCCCGTGCGCTCATCGAACGGAACAACGATCGAACGCAGTGCCGGTTACGGCGTGTGGTCCGCAAAGGTGAGGGGCCCCGGGAAAGGTTTCCCGGGGCCCCTCGGTGCCGCGTTGCGTAGGTCAGAAGCGTGGTTCCGGGGATTGGGCCTCGATGAGTTCGACGGCTTCTTCCTTGGTGGCCACGGAGGGCGGGGAGCCTTCGAGGGGCTGCTGGGCGGTTTCCTTCATGCAGGCGACGGCGATGACGCCGACGAGGGCGGCGCCCATCGTGTAGTAGGCGGGGACCATCACGTTCTTGTCGAAGACGTCCATCAGGGCGGTGATGACCAGGGGGGTGGTGCCGCCGAAGAGGGAGACGGCCAGGTTGTAGCCGATGGAGAGGGAGCCGTAGCGGACGTTGGTGGGGAAGAGGGCGGGCAGCGCCGCGGACATGGTGCCCAGGAGGCAGACCAGGGAGAGGCCGAGGAGGGCCATTCCGGCGCAGACCGCGGGGACGCTGCCCTGCTTGACGAGGAGGAAGGCCGGGATCGCGAGGACGAAGAAGCCGAGCATGCCGGTCATCAGCAGGGGCTTGCGGCCGTAGTGGTCGCTGAGTTTGCCGACGGTGCTGAGGATGCACATCAGGACGGCCATGGTGCCCAGGAGGATCAGCAGGCCGTGGGACTCCTCGTAGTGGAGGGTGTCCGTCAGGTAGGTCGGCATGTACGACAGCAGCATGTAGTCGGTGATGTTGTACGCGCCGACCAGGGCGATGCAGAGAATGAGGGTGGGCCACTGCTGGGTGAAGATCTCGCCGATCTTCTTCTTGGGGGCGTTCTCGGAGAGGTGGGAGAACTCGGCCTCGGTCTCGACGGCGGAGTTGCTGCCGCTGTGGGTCCGGGCGGCCTCGAACTTCTGGAAGGCGGGGGTCTCGTCGAGCTTGACCCGCAGGTAGAGACCGACCAGGCCGAGCGGGCCGGCGATCAGGAACGGCAGGCGCCAGCCCCAGTTGAGCATCGCCTCGTCGCCGAGGGTGGTGTTGAGCACCAGCACGATGCCGGCGGCGCCGGTGTAGCCGATGAGGGTGCCCATCTCCAGGAAGCTGCCGTAGAAGCCGCGCTTCTTGTCGGGGGCGTACTCGGCGATGAAGGTGGAGGCGCCGCCGTATTCGCCGCCGGTGGAGAAGCCCTGGACGAGGCGGAAGAGGATGAGGAGGACCGGCGACCAGAAGCCGATGGTGGCGTAGGACGGGATCAGCCCGATGCAGAGGGTGCCCAGCGCCATCATGATCATGGTGAGGGCGAGTACCTTCTTGCGGCCGATGCGGTCGCCGAGGGGGCCGAAGTAGGCGCCGCCGAGCGGGCGTACGAGGAAGGCCACGGCGAAGGTCGCGAAGGACGACAGCAGGCTGGTGGTGTCGCTGCCGCCGGGGAAGAAGACCTTTCCGATGGTGACCGCGAGATAGCTGTAGATCCCGAAGTCGAACCACTCCATGGCGTTGCCGAGTGCGGCGGCCTTCACGGCGCGCTTGACGACCCGCTCGTCGGTGACGGTGATGTCGGTGCGCCGCAGTCTGGGGTTCCGGCGCCTGGCGACGGCACGGAAGAGCACCCGGTGGCGCTTGAGCGCTTCCCGGTCTTGTTCGGGAGCGGCGTCGGCTTCGGTGCTGCCGGTCGGCACGAGGCGGTCCTCTCGGTCGGTCAGCGCGCGGTGCGCGGTGGGAGTACGACAGGTGCGCCTGCGCAGTGGAGCGCGGATCAAACCACTCTGGCCGGATGAATTGAGGTACGTCACCCGAGGCTGGGCCGTCCGGGGCGGCACGGCGGGGTGGTGGCAGGGTCATGGCGGGGGAGCGCCAGGGGCGCGGCAGCCCTTGTTACAGGACTGGTACACAGCCGAGCGGTCATTGCAGCGTTCAAGCAATCAGCCTGTGTCGCGGGGACGGGAGAGTGGCAGCGCTGGACGCGGCATTCGTGTTTGCTGTGGGGGTACGGGGCGTCGTCCCCGGGAGGAGAGCGTGATGACGGACCGCGAAGGGGCCCGTTGGGTTCGGGGGCGTACCGCGTTGGCGGCCTTTGTCGTGGTGACGGCGCTGGCGGCCGGCGGGGTGTGGTTCGTGCAGTCGCCGGACCGGGCGTCGGCGGTGGACGCCGCGCCGAAGACCTCGGCGGTGCAGGAGGTCAAGGACGACGGCAGGCAGTCCGGGGGGCTGCCGGGGGTCCGGGAGTGCGGGCGCGGCAAGCCCGGGATCAAGCCGCATGTCATCACGTTGACCTGCGATGACGCGGAGATGGTGGCGACCGCGATCACGTGGAAGGTCTACGGTCCGCGGGAGGCGTTGGGGAGTGGCGTGGTGCAGGTGGAGAAGTCCGATGCCGGGGTGGGAGCGGATGCCGGTTTCCCGGCCACGTTCCGTCTGCTCGATCCGCGGCGGGTCGGCGGTGAGCTGGCCTTCACCGGCCTGGAGGTGACGTACGAGGGGTCGACGCCGCTCGGGGACACGACGGAGATGTACAACCTCGCGTGATGGGCATTCGAGGCCGGATCGCCCTGGCCATTTCGTGTATGACGGCGCTGGCCGTGGTGGTGCTCGGGTTCGCCGTGCACCACATAGCGGATGTGGAGCGCGAACGGTCGGCGCGGGCGTATCAGGACGACCGGTTGAGTTCGGCGCTGCAGATCTACGAGCGGGACCGCACGCTGGCGCTGGGTGCACAGCTGGACGACGCGACCCTGCCGGGGCCGTTGCGGAAGGCGGTGTTCCGGAACCAGTCGGGGACGTATGTCAGCGGCGGGGAGGACCCGCGGGTGTGGGCGGCGACCGGTGTGGGCGGCGGTGACGGGAGCGGGCCGTCGCAGTCGCTGTCGGTGTCGGCGGCGTATCCGGACGACGATCCGGCGCAGGTGACGCTGGACCGGGCGCTGCTGATCGCGGGGTGCGGCACGGTCACGCTGATGGCGGGGGTGTCGTGGTTCGTGGCGCAGCGGCTGTCGCGTCGGCTGCGGATGAGTGCGGCGGCGGCGCGGCGGATCGCGGCGGGTGAGGTGCCGGACGCGGACGCGCTGGCGAGTCATGGCCGGGACGAGGTGGCCGAGTTGGGCCGCAGTGTGCACCACATGGCGACGTCGCTGGCGGCCCGGGTGGAGGCGGAGCGGGAGTTCACCGCGGATGTGGCGCATGAGCTGCGGACGCCGGTGGCCGGGCTGGTGGCGGCCGCTGAGCTGTTGCCGCAGCCGCGGGCGGTGGAGCTGGTGCAGGACCGGGCGCAGGCGATGCGGCGGCTGGTGGAGGACCTGCTGGAGGTGTCGCGGCTGGACGCGGGGGTGGAGCGGGCGGATCTGGACGCCTGTGAGCTGCCGTCGCTGGTGCGCGGGATCGTGCAGCGGGCGGCGCGGCAGCGTGGGGTCGACGAGGCCGACGAGGTGTCGGTGTCCGTGGAGGGGGAGCCGCGGATCGTGGAGACGGACCGCCGGCGGGTGGAGCGGGTGCTGGTGAATCTGCTGGCGAACGCGGCCAAGCACGGCAAGCCGCCGATCGAGGTGGTGGTGGCCGGGTCGCGGATCGTGGTGCGCGATCACGGTCCGGGCTATCCGGCGGAGCTGTGTGCCGAGGGGCCGCGGCGGTTCCGTACGGCGGCGCCGGAGCGGGGGACCGGGCACGGGCTGGGGCTGACGATCGCGGCGGGCCAGGCGGAGGTGCTGGGGGCGCGGCTGGACTTCGGCGCCGCCGCCGAGGGCGGCGCCGAAGCGGTGCTGGAACTGCCGGACGCGGCGTTGCCGGAGCCGGCGGCCGGGGCGTGTCCGGCGGATCAGGGCCGGTGAGGCGCTACAGCCCCAGATCCTTGATGATCTTGGCGACGTGGCCGGTGGCCTTGACGTTGTAGAGGGCGCGCTCGACCTTGCCGTCCTCGTCGAGGATGACGGTGGAGCGGATGACGCCGGTGACGGTCTTGCCGTAGAGCTTCTTCTCGCCGAAGGCGCCGTACGCCTCCAGGACCGTCTTGTCGGGGTCGCCGAGCAGGGTGACCTTCAGCTCTTCCTTCTCGCGGAACTTGGCGAGCTTCTCCGGCTTGTCGGGGGAGATGCCGATGACGTCGTAGCCGTGGCCGGCGAGGAAGTCGAGGTTGTCGGTGAAGTCGCAGGCCTGCTTGGTGCAGCCGGGGGTCAGGGCGGCCGGGTAGAAGTAGACGATGACCTTGCGGCCCTTGTGGTCGGCGAGCGAGACCTGCTTGCCGTCCGCGTCGGGCAGGGTGAAGGCGGGGGCGGTGTCGCCGGGCTGCAGTCGCTCGCTCATGCGCCCGCCTCGCTTCGCTCGGCGTGCCCGCATTCGCGAGGCGCGCACCTTTCCATGATTCGCTCGCTCCGCTCGCTCATGACTCTCCTTAGGCCGGGTTCGTACGCCCCGACATTAGCCAGCCCGGGCGACGGGCGGGGCCGGGGGCGTCCCGGCGGTGCGAAACGGGGGTGCTGTGGGGCGCGTGGGGGTGTGAGCTGACAGACTGTCCATCACGAATCGGCAGTCAGTGGTGTGGCCGGTTCCGTACGGGGCCGAGTGCCCGGTCCCCGTACGCATCGGCGCGAGACGACGGAGGCAGCGCGGTGGCGGAGGCCAGGACCCCGGCGCAGATCGAGGCGGACATCGTCCGCAGGCGGCAGGAGCTCGCCGTCACGCTCGACGAGATCGGTGTGCGGCTGCACCCGAAGACGATCATGGATGACGCGAAGGCGAAGGCGGCGGCCGCCGTGGACCGTACGGCGGGGCGGGCCTATGTGGCCGCCAACCGCGCGGTGACGGACGTACGGGCGCAGCTGGTGTCGGAGGACGGGGCGCCGCGGCTGGAGCGGATCGTTCCGGTGGCGATGATCGGCGTGGCCGTGGTGGGCCTGCTGACGCTGCGCGCCAGGCGGCGCTGCTAGGACCTGTCCGACGGGCCGGTCCGGCGCTCACGGCCGGAGGGCCCGGGGCCGCCGTGGCCCGGTGCCCGGGGCGGCCTTGGTGCGTGCCGGGCGTCGCCGGGCAGGTACGGTCATGCCGTGAGCCCGAATAACACCAAGGACACCCACGACAAGCTGCCGATCCGGATGCTGCACGACCGTGTGCTGGTCCGGACGGACATCCCCGAGGGCGAGCGCCGCTCCACGGGGGGCATCGTCATTCCCGCGACCGCGGCGGTCGGCCGCCGCCTGGCCTGGGCCGAGGTGGTCGCGGTCGGGCAGAACGTGCGGACCGTGGAGGTCGGGGACCGGGTGCTGTACGACCCGGAGGACCGGGCCGAGGTCGAGGTGCGCGGGGTGGCCTACGTGCTGATGCGGGAGCGCGATCTGCACGCGGTGGCCGCCGAGCGCCTGGAGGGCGCGGAGGACTCGACCGGGCTGTACCTCTAGGCCACTGGCCCACCGGGCGGTATCTCCAGCCCGGTCCGGGGTCAGGTCCGAGGCCGGGGCTCCCCGGCGCGGAGCGGCTGAAGCGCCCCTCCGGGGTTTCTCGCGGGCGGTGACCGGGGTCACCGCCCGTTCCGCTGCCCTTTGCTAGCCTCGGGACACACCCGACGAGACGCGCCGTACCGGGTCAGGACAAGACGACGCACCCCTGTTGAAGCTCTTTCGCGGAGGTGCCGTCATGGCCTGGATGCTGCTCATGGTCGCCGGTCTGCTGGAGGTCGGCTGGTCGGTCGGGATGAAGTTCACCGACGGCTTCACCCGGCTGTGGCCCAGTGTGTTCACCGGCGCGGGCATCGTCGCCAGCATGCTGCTGCTCTCGTACGCCGCCCGGACCCTGCCGATCGGCACCGCCTACGGCGTGTGGGTCGGCATCGGGGCGGCCGGCGCCGCGGTGGTCGGCATGGCGGTGCTCGGCGAACCGGCCACCGCGGCCCGGATCTTCTTCATCTGTCTGCTGCTCGTGGCGGTGGTCGGCCTCAAGGCGACGTCGGGGCACTGACGGCCGGACGGCGGCGCGCCGTCACTCGTCCCAGCGCCACATCTGCCGATCCAGATCCTCGCTCTGCGGCTGCACCGTGGGGAAGCCCTCGGTGGCCGGGGCGCTCGGCTCGGGCGCCGACGGGAGCGTGGAGGTGGGCGGTTCGGCGGTCGGCCGGGTGGGGGCGGAGGTGGGCGGCACGGGCCCGGTGGGTGTGTCGCTCGGGCCGGTGGACGGGGAACCCGAGGCGCTGGGCGACAGCGAGTCGCTGCCGGACGGCGCGGGCGAGGACGGCTCCGCCCCCGCCTCCAGCCGCAGGTCGAAGCCGCGGACCGGGCGGCCGTTCAGCGCGGCCGCGGTGTAGTCGGCCCAGATCTGGGCGGGGTAGTCGCCGCCGTTGACCCGGGACAGGCCGCCCGCGCCGTACAGCGGCACCTGTGCGGCGGTCTCCGGGTCCTGGCCCAGCACGGCGACGACGGTGGCGAGTTCGGGGGTGTAGCCCGCGAACCAGGCGGCCTTGTCGTTCTCGGCGGTGCCGGTCTTGCCGGCCGCGGGCCGTCCGGCGCCCTGGGCGGCGGTGCCGGTGCCGCCGTCGACCACGCTCTCCAGGATCGAGGTGGTGGTGTCGGCGGCCGTCCTGGGGATTGCGGCGGTCTCCTCGCGCTCGGGCAGCTCGATCTCCTCGTCGTCCTTGGTGACCTTGTCGACGAGGGTGTACGGGCGGTGCGTGCCGTGGTGGGCGAGGGTGGCGTAGGCCTGGGTCATGCTCAGCACGCTGGGGGTGGCGGTGCCCAGGGAGACGGCGCCCTGCGAGGAGGCGAGGCTGGGGGTGTCGGCGGGGATGCCCAGGGCGACGGCGGTGGCCTTGACCTTGGACGGGCCGACGTCGATGCCCATCTGGGCGTAGACGGCGTTGACGGACTTGTCGGTGGCCTCGGTGACGGTGATCGGGCCGTAGGAGCGGTCGTCCTCGTTGGCGGGCGCGAATCCGGTGGGGCGGCCGTGACGGACCGTCATCCGCTTGTTGGTGCCGTCGTAGACGGTGTTCGGGGTGATCCGGGTGCCCTCCTGGGTGGTGGAGCGGTTCTGCACGGCGGAGGCGAAGACGAGCGGCTTGAAGGTGGAGCCGACCTGGTAGTCGCTGCGGGTGGCGCCGTTGACGTACTGCTTGGCGTAGTCGACGCCGCCGTAGAGGGCGACGACCCGGCCGCTCGCGGGGTCGATGGAGGCGCCGCCGGCCCGGACGGAGCCGTCGACGTCCCGGGAGTCGTCGAGCCGGTCCATCAGCCGGGTGTTGACCGCCTTGACGAAGGCGTTCTGGCGCTTCCTGCTGATGCTGGTGGTGATGCGGTAGCCGCCGCCGCGCAGGGTGTCCTCGTCGAGGACGTGGTGGTCGGTGAGGTAGTTCTTGACCGCCTCGACGAGGTAGCCGCGCTGGCCGGACAGCCCGGGGGACGGCTTGGCGGGTTTCGTCTCGGGGAACTCCATCGCGTCCCGCTCGGCGGGGCCGAGCCACTTCTTGGTGACCATGCCGTCCAGGACGTAGTTCCAGCGCGCCAGCACCCGCGTCCGGTTCTCGGGGTGGGCGGTGAGGTCGTAGGCGCTGGGGGCGTTGAGGAGGGACGCGAGATAGGCGCCCTGGGCGGTGGTGAGCTGCGCCGCGTCGCGGCCGTAGTAGGAGCGGGCGGCGGCCTGGATGCCGTAGGCGTTGCGGCCGTAGTAGCTGGAGTTGAGGTAGCCCTCCAGGATGTTGTCCTTGCTCACCTCGCGGTCCAGCTTGATGGCGATGAAGAACTCCTTGGCCTTGCGGGTGAGGGTCTGTTCCTGGCCGAGGTAGTAGTTCTTCACGTACTGCTGGGTGATGGTGGAGCCGGACTGCTTGCCCTTGCCGGTCAGGGTGTTCCAGGCGGCCCGGACCATCGCGGCGGGGTCGACAGCGGACTCGGAGTAGAAGTCCCGGTCCTCGGCGGCGAGTACGGCCTGCTGGACGGTCCGGGGGATCTGGCTGAGGGTGACGTTCTGCCGGTTGACCTCGCCGTCGTGGGCCAGCTCGGAGCCGTCGGAGTAGAGGAAGACGTTGCTCTGGGCCTTGGCGGCGCTGTTGGCCGGCGGGATGCCGACGAGCAGGTAGCCGGCGAGCATCCCGCCGACGACGAGCAGCAGGAACAGCAGCACGGTGCCCAGCACCGCGCGCCAGGTGGGGAGGACACGGCGCCAGCCCGTGCGTTGTCCGCTCATGTCGGTATGGACTCCTCGGCCGCCGCCGGAGGTTGTACCGCGGCGGGCGGGTTCGTGTCGGGGGTGCGCGCGGTGTGCCCGGAGAGCACCGGCCGCCCGCGGGGAAACTCTCGCATCATGCGTCCCGGTCAGCGGGGGTGGCGCGCACCGGAGTCCGCCACCTGACCGGCTGAATGGCACCCACGGCTCACCCGAAGCGGTGATAATTCGATGGTGCCCGCCGCGTCCGGGACTAAGGGTCTGTCGTTTGGATCAGGCCGGATCAGGGAGCGGGGGCTGGCCTGATCCAAACGACAGACCCTAGGCTCCGGTGCTTTGCGCGTCCGACGGGAACGGTGGCTGGGGGGAGCGCGGCGTGGTGTACGCGGCGGTGGCGGCCGGCAGCTTCCGGCGGTACGCCACCTATCGGACCGCCACCGCGGCGGGGGTGTTCACCAACACCGTCTTCGGCTTCATCGTCGCCTACACCTACCTGGCGCTGTGGGACGAGCGGCCGCATCTGGGCGGCTACGACCAGGCGCAGGCGCTGACCTTCGTCTGGACCGCGCAGGCGCTGCTGGCCACCGCGGCGCTGATGGGCGGCGGGCTGGACGAGCTCCAGGAGCGCATCCGCGGCGGCGACATCGCGGTGGACCTCTGCCGGCCCGCCGACCTCCAGCTGTGGTGGCTGGCCACGGACCTGGGGCGGGCCGGGCTCCAGCTGATCGGGCGGGGGGCCGTGCCGATGGCGGTGGGCGCCCTGGTCTTTCCGCTGGCGCTGCCCGGCGACGCGGTGACCTGGGGCTGCTTCCTGCTGTCGGTGCTGCTCGGGGTGCTGGTGAGCTTCGCGCTGCGCTATCTCGTCGCGCTGGCGTCCTGCTGGCTCCTGGACGGCTCGGGGCTGGCCCTGATCAGCGGGCTGGCCTGCACGTTCTTCACGGGGATGCTGCTGCCGCTGCGGGTCTTCCCGGGCGGCTTCGGGGAGGCCGTCCAGCTGCTGCCGTGGGCGGCGATCCTCCAGGTGCCGGCCGATGTGCTGATGGGGGTCCGGAGCGGTGGCGCGCTGGTGCGGGGGCTGGTGTTCCAGGCGGTGTGGGCGGCGGCGCTGCTGGCGCTGGGCCGGCTGGTGCAGTCGGCGGCGACCCGCAAGGTGGTGGTGCACGGTGGGTAGCGCGCGGGCGCGGGCCGGGCGCGGCCGGGCGGCGGTGGCGCGGGGGCTGGCCGCGTACGGGCTGATCGTGCGGATGTGGGTGCGCTCCACCCTCGCCTACCGGACCTCGTTCGTGATGATGGCGGCCGGCAGCTTCGCGGCCAACGGCCTGGACTTCGTCGCGATCATGCTGATGTTCTCGCAGATCGAGGCCCTCGGCGGCTTCACGCTGCCCGAAGTGGCCTTCCTGTACGGGACGTCCGGGATGGCGCTGGGCCTGGCGGACCTGCTGCTGGGCAGCATCGAGGGGCTGGGCCTGCGGATCAGGGACGGCACCCTCGACACGCTGCTGCTGCGCCCCGTACCGGTCTTCGCGCAGATCGCGGCGGACCGCTTCGCGCTGCGCCGGGTGGGCCGGATCACCCAGGCGCTGCTGGTGCTCGGCTGGGCGCTGCCCCGTGTCGAGGTGGACTGGACGGTGGGCCGGGTGCTGATGGTGCCGCTGATGGCGGTGTGCGGCACGGCCATCTTCGCGGCGGTCTTCACCGCCGGGGCCGCCTTCCAGTTCTGGGCGCAGGACGCGGCCCAGGTGCAGAACTCCTTCACCTACGGCGGCAACGCGATGCTGCAGTACCCGCCGACGGTGTTCGCCAAGGAGCTGGTGCGCGGGGTCACCTACCTCGTCCCGCTGGCCTTCGTGAACTGGCTGCCCGCGCTGCGGCTGCTGGGCCGCCCCGACCCGCTGGGGCTGCCGGGCTGGGTGGACTTCCTGGGGCCGGTGGTGGCGGCGCTGATGTGTACGGGGGCCGGGCTGGCGTGGCGGCTGGGGCTGCGGTCGTACCGCAGCACCGGCAGCTGAGGGGGCCTCATGGGGCGGGCCCCGGACGGGACGACGAGGGAGGGCGCGGGATGAGCGGTGCGGCCGCTGCGGGGCAGCTGATCGAGGTCGACGGTGTCGAGAAGGTCTTCTCGGTACGGCGCAGGGTGGGCCGGCTGCGGCGGGTGCGGCAGGAGGTCCGGGCCGTCGACGGTCTCTCCTTCCGGGTGCCGCGCGGCGAGATGGTCGGCTGCATCGGGCCGAACGGCGCCGGGAAGTCCACCACCGTCAAGATGCTGACGGGCATCCTCGTCCCCAGCGGCGGCCGGCTCCGGATCGCCGGTATCGACCCGGCGCGGGAGCGGACCCGGCTCGCCCGCCGGATCGGGGTGGTCTTCGGGCAGCGCACCACGCTGTGGTGGGACCTGCCGCTGCGGGACTCCTACGAACTGGTGCGGCGGATGTACCGGGTCCCGGACGCCCGGTATCGCGCCAATCTGGAGCGCTGCGTCGAACTGCTGGACCTGGGCCCGCTGCTGGCCGTGCCGGTACGGCAGCTGTCGCTGGGGCAGCGGATGCGCGGCGACATCGCGGCGGCGCTGCTGCACGACCCCGAGGTGCTGTACCTGGACGAGCCGACCATCGGCCTCGACGTGGTCAGCAAGGCGAGGGTCCGGGAGTTCCTGCGCGAGGTGAACGCCGAGCAGGGCACCACGGTCCTGCTGACCACCCATGACCTGACCGACATCGAGCAGCTGTGCCGCCGGGTGATGGTCATCGACCACGGCCGGCTGGTCTACGACGGCGGCCTCGACGGGCTGCGGGCCGCCGGCGACGGCGAACGGACGCTGGTGGTGGACCTGGCGCGGGAACTGCCGCCGATCGACGGCGTCCCGGGCGCCCGTACGGTCCGGGTGGACGGGCCCCGGCAGTGGCTGGCGTTCCCGGCCTCGCAGAGCGCGGCGCCGCTGGTCGCGGCGGTCGCCGCGCGCTATCCGCTGGTGGACCTGTCGGTGCGGGAACCGGACATCGAGACCCTGATCGCCGAGCTGTACGCGGGCGGCGGGCAGCGGTGGGATGTCGCCGGAAACGGCGGCAATACGGGCGACGCGCTCTAATCTGTCCGTATGACTGAAGACCTCCCGGAGTTGCGCGCTTCCGACACCGACCGTGAGCGGGTCGCCGAGATCCTGCGGGACGCCCTCGCCGAGGGACGGCTGGCGATGGAGGAGTTCGACGAGCGGCTCGACGCGGCGTACAAGGCCCGCACCTACGGGGAGTTGGAGCCGCTCACCGCCGATCTGCCGTCCGCCGCGCAGACGCCGGCGCCGCTGTCGCTGTCGCTGCGGAAGGAGAGCGGTGCGCCGGTGCGCTGGGCGGAGCGGATCGTCAGCGGTGCCCAGGGGTCCTCGGTCGGCTTCTCCCTCATGAGCGGCTTCCAGCGCAAGGGCCGGTGGACGATCGGGCGGCGCTTCACGGCCGCCTGCGTCATGGGCGGCGGCGAGATCGATCTGCGCGAGGCGAACTTCGCCGGGCCGGAGGTCGTCGTCAGCTGCTGGGTGCTCATGGGCGGGGTGAACATCGTGGTGCCGCCGGGTGTCGAGGTCGATGTGCGCGGGCTCGGCATCATGGGCGGCTTCGACGCAGGCGAGGACGGGACCCCGGGCGAGCCCGGCGCGCCCCGCGTCGTCGTCACCGGCCTGGCGCTGATGGGCGGCGTCGCCGTCGAGCGCAAGCTGCCCAGGGCCGAGCGGCGCCGCCTCAAGGAGGAACGGCGCCGCCTCAAGGACGACGGGCGCAAGGAGCTGGACTAGGGGGCCGCCGGGCCGGCGCGGGCTCGTGTGGCGGGCTCAGCTCGCGGCCGTGGCGGCGGTGACGACGGCGATGGTGGTGAGGGCCGCCTGCATGTCACGTATCGCGGTGCGCACGCTCTCGGCCGCCCACTGGCCTTCCGCGACCTCGGCCATCCGGCCGGTCACCTGCTTGCGCGGGGCGTCGGGGAACGCCAGGGGGTGCAGCTTGGTGGCGTGGATCAGGGCGACGAGGCCCGCCGTGCGCTCGTCCGGGACGGCGCCCTCCAGGACGACGGCCCGGAGCCGCTGCCGCAGCTCCGCCTCGGGCGCGCCGTCGGCCTCGGGATAGCGGCGGATCGGGAACAGGCCGAGGGCCTTGTGCTGCTCCTCGACGACCACGCCGCGCGCGCACAGGCTCTGCACCGCCGCTTTGCCGGCCTTGGCGCGGTCCTTGGCGAGCCACTCCGTCACCCGCCGCCTGTCGCGGCCGCCCAGCCAGGCACCGAGCAGCTCCAGCCGGTCATCGAGCAGTCGCTCACCGGTCGGTGTCGGGTCCGTCAGGCTGAGGTGCTTGCCGTCGACGGCCACTCTCCCGGCGAGCACCAGTTCCAGCAGGATGCCGCCCGCGACGGCCCAGGCCGCCGTCTGCTGCCGCTCCGCCGTCCCGGACTCCTCGTCCAGCGACAGCAGCATGATTTCCTCGGCCAGTGTGACGGCCATGTCAGCCCCCGGTGCGTCTGGTGATGTCTCCGTCAGCCGGTCGAACGCCCGGAGCGGCGGGGAAGTTCCACGCCGCCCCGCAACCGCCCGGGACCGGCCGCCGCGGGGCGGCCGAACCCGTGGCGGCGGGCCTGCGCCGTTGGGGTGACGGCGCGGGCCGGTGTCACAGTGCGGCGGGTGCCGCGCGCTTGAGGTGGGCGAGGTTCACGGCGTCGGCCATCGCCCGGAAGCCCTCGTCGCTCGGGTGGAGATGGTCGCCGGAGTCGTAGACGGGGCGCAGCCGCACCGGCGCCGCCGGGTCGCGCAGCGCCTTGTCGAAGTCCACGACCTCGTCGTAGACGGTGCCGGAGCGGATGATCCGGTTGACCTGCTCCCGTACCGAATTCAGCTGGTTGGAGTAGCCGCGGTGTCCTCCGAACGGCGTCAGGGTGCTGCCGGTGACGCGCAGACCGCGGGCGTGCGCCTCCCGGACGAGCTGCCGCATACCGGCGACGATCTTCTGCGGGTCGAGCTGGCGCGGGGTCTTGAACAGGTCGTTCAGCCCGATCTCGACGATGACCGCCTTCACCCCGGTGCGGGACAGCGCGTCGCGCTCCAGCCGGGACAGCACGCTGGGCCCGTTGTTCGGGGAGAACTTGCTGCCGTTCACCAGCAGGCGGTTGCCGCTGATGCCCTGGTTGAGGACGCCGTAGCGGGGCGCGCCGGGCTCGTTGCGCAGCCGCGCCGCGAGGAAGTCGGTCCAGCGGTGGTTGGCGCCGGCGGTGGAGGTGATGCCGTCGGTGATCGAGTCACCGATCGCGACGACCGAGCCGCGGGCCTGGGTGCTCCACACGTCCACGCCGGTCAGATACCGCCAGTAGGGGCTCTGCTCGGTGTAGGCGGCGCCGGTGGCGTCCTCGGCGCGGTCGCCGTGCGCCAGGTAGGACGTCTGCCGGGCGTACGGGTGGTAGGTGGCGGGGCCCGAGGGGGACGGCGAGTACGTGGTGACCAGCAGGTCCGCGTCGCCGGGCACCTTCAGCCGGGTCGGGTCGCTGGTGACCGCGCCGCCCGCCGGGATGGTCACCGCGGGCTTGCCGCCGAACGCCAGCCGCCGCATGGTGCCGCTCGCGGCGGTGGGGTTGCTGGGGGCCGCGGCCAGCGCCAGCGAGGCGTGGCTGACCACCAGCGGCCGGGTGCCGTAGAGGTTGGACAGCTGGATGCGGACGCCGGAGCCGCCGACGCTGGTGTGCACGACGTTGCGTATGGACATCCCCGCGTAGCCGTTCAGGGTGCCGGGCTCGGCGGCGGCCGCGGCCGCCGACCAGGTGCCGACCCACTGGCCGGAGACCGCGGGGTCCGCGGGGTCGCGCGGCTTGTGCGGGGAGCTGCCCGGACCGCCGCTCTCGCCGCCGAAGCCGACGAATATCGCGGTCGAGATCAGTACCACCACTGCCGCCAGACCGGCGAGCAGGGAGTAACCCACACTTTTCTTCATGCGGGAGGGGTCTCCTGGGTCGAGCGGAGCAGCACGCTCCGGGCGGGCAAGGGCAGCGGATGATCAGCGGCACCGTTGCGGTCCGATCGGTCCCCCATGATCCCACGGACCTCGGGTGCGCCGCCCGGCGCCCCGTTCGATGCCTCCTCGTCATGGACGCGGGGAACTCGTGGTTCGTTCCAGGAGTAGGTCACAGTGGGATGACGGCCGGAACGTGGCCGTCGTGCGGAGCACGATAGGCCGTACGGACGGTGGGGGGCACGGTGGGAGCGATGGAGCGGATGGAACGTACAGAAGCGGACACGGCGCCGAGGGCGGAGCGGGCGCCGGCGGCGGCCGGCGCCGTGCCGGGCGGGTTCGCCGCCGGTGCCGCCGACGAGGAGCGCCGGCGCGCGGTGCGCCGGATGAAGGCGCTGGCGACCGGCCTGCTGCTGGCCGTCGCCGCGGTCTATGTGCTGGCGAAATGGGCCGGATCGGCCGGGGCGGGCGGCTGGACCGGGTTTGTCGCGGCGGCCGCGGAGGCCGGCATGGTCGGCGCGCTGGCCGACTGGTTCGCGGTCACCGCGCTGTTCAAGCGGCCGATGGGGCTGCCGATTCCGCACACCGCGATCATTCCCACCAAAAAGGACCAACTGGGCCGGAGCCTGGGGGACTTCGTCGGGGAGAACTTCCTCTCCGCCGACGTCGTCCGCCGCCGGCTGCGCTCCGTCGGCATCGGCCGGCGGCTCGGCGGCTGGCTCGCCGAACCCCGCAACGCCGACCGGGTCACCGCCGAGCTGTCCACCGCGCTGCGCGGGGCGCTGACCGTGCTGCGCGACTCCGATGTGCAGGCGGTGGTCGGTGAGGCCATCACCCGGCGGGCGGACGCCCAGGAGATCGCGCCCGGTGTCGGCACCCTGCTGGAGAGGATCGTCGCCGAGGGCGGCCACCGGCGGGCGGTGGACCTGCTCGTCTCCCGCGCCCACGACTGGCTGGTCGAGCACGGGGACTCCGTGATGACGGCGGTCTCCGGCGGCGCCCCCGGCTGGACCCCGCGGTTCGTCGACCGCAAGGTGGGCGACCGGGTCTACAAGGAGCTGCTGCGCTTCGTCACCGAGATGCGGGACATGCCCGAGCATCCGGCGCGCGGGGCGATCGACCGCTTCCTGCGGGACTTCGCGGAGGACCTGCAGTCCGACCCGGCGACCCGGGCCAAGGTCGAGCGGCTGAAGTCCGAGGTGCTGGGGCGCGGCGAGGTGCAGGACCTGATCGCCTCGGCCTGGGGCTCGGTCCGCACGATGATCGTCGCCGCCGCCGAGGACGAGCGCAGCGAACTGCGGCTGCGGGTACGGGCGGCGCTGCTGTCCCTGGGCCGGCGGCTGGCCGGCGAGGAGCGGCTGCAGGACAAGGTGGACGGCTGGCTGGAGGGCGCTGCCGTCTATGTGGTGACGACCTATCAGGACGAGATCACCTCCCTGATCACCGACACCGTCGCCGGCTGGGACGCCGAGCACACCTCGAAGAAGATCGAGGCGCACATCGGCCGGGACCTCCAGTTCATCCGCATCAACGGCACCGTCGTGGGCGCCCTGGCCGGGCTGTGCATCTACGCCGTCTCGCACGCCTTCGGCGGCTGACCCCGCCCGCCGGCCGCTCCCCGCACGCCTCTGGTGACCTGTGCCCGCAGGGCTTACGGTGCCCGCGTGCGGGAGCGGATACCGGTGGTCGTGCAGGGGCGGCGGACCCGTCGCCCCGGTGTCGTACGGGTGCTGTGGACGGGCGCGGAGCTGGCGGTGACGCTCGGCGCCGTCCTGCTGCTGCTCGTCGTCCACCAGCTGTGGTGGACGAACCGTCAGGCGCAGCACGCGGCGTGGGACCAGGTGGGCCGGCTGGAGCGGCAGTGGGACGCCCGTCCCGCGGCGCCCGGCCCGGACCCGGCGCCGCGGGACGGCCGCAGGGGGGCGCGCGGCGCGGCGAGCGCGGCGCCGTCCGGGCCGCCTTCCCGCAGCGGCGGGAGCCGGGCACCGGAGCCCGCGCAGGACCGGGCGTACGCCGTCCTGCGCATCCCCCGGATCGGGCTCACCGTCCCGGTCGCCCAGGGCGTCGGCAAGGCCGCGGTGCTCAACCGGGGTTACGTCGGCCACTATCCGCACAGCGCGCAGCCCGGCCGGGCCGGCAACGCCGCGCTGGCCGGGCACCGCAACACCCATGGCGAGCCGTTCCGCCGCCTCGACCGGCTGCGGCCGGGCGACACCGTCCTCGTCGACACCGCCGAGGCCCGCTACACCTACGCCGTGCGGCGCACCCTGCCGCGGACCACCCCCGGCGACGGCACGGTCCTCGCCGCCGTCCCGTACAGCAGCGTGCACCCCGCCTACCGCTTCACCGCGCCGGACGCCTATCTGACCCTGACGACCTGTACGCCGGAGTACACCTCCACCTACCGGCTGGTGGTCTGGGCGGTGTTGCGGTCGACACAGTCCCGGTGAGCGGGGCCGGGTGTCCCCTAGGCTCTCGGCTCGTGCGAAACCACCCCTCCGGCGGCCGGTCCCCGGGTTCGAGAAGGCGTCCCGCGCTGCTGTGGCTGCTGCTGCCGTACGTGCTGTTCCTGGCGGTGCTGCCGCTGGTGAACCAGGTGACCCCGACCGTGCTCGGCCTGCCGTTCCTGTTCTTCTGGATGCTGCTGGCGACGCTGGCCACCCCGCTCGCGGTGTGGCTGGCCCGGCGCGGCGACCGGGCCCGGGGGCGGATATGAACGCGGCGGTCTCGACCGCCGTCTTCGGCGGCTTCATGGTGCTCACCGTCGCCCTCGGCCTGCTCGCGGTGCGGGGGAGGGGCGCAGGAAAGGGGCAGCCGGAAGGGCTTCCGGGGAAGGGCGGTGGCGGGCGTCGGGAGGGCGGGCTCGCCGGGTGGTCGGTGGGCGGCCGGGGGCTGGGCACGGTCTTCATCTGGGTGCTGATGGCCGGCGAGAGCTACACGAGCTTCAGCTACCTCGGCGCCGCCGGCTGGGGCTACAACTCCGGTGCCCCGGTGCTCTACGTCCTGGCCTACATGTCCTGCGGCTACGCGCTGGGCTATGTCGTCGGGCCGATGCTGTGGGCCTACGCCCGCCGGCACGACCTGGTCGGGATCACCGACATGGTCGCGCACCGCTTCCGCGCGCCCTGGCTCGGCGCCGCCGTCGCCCTGCTCGCCACGGTCTGTCTGCTGCCGTACATCCAGCTGCAGATCACCGGCATGGGCGTGGTCGTCACCACCATCTCCTACGGCGCCATCAGCCTCAACTGGGCCTACTTCCTGGCCTTCGCGGTCACCACCGGCTTCGTGGTGGTCAGCGGGCTGCGCGGCAGCGCCTGGGTCTCGGTGCTCAAGGACGTCCTCGTCATCGGCACCCTCGGCTTCCTCGCGGTCTATGTGCCGCTGCACTACTTCGGCGGCTACGGGCCCTTCCTGGAACGGCTCGTCCACGAGAAGCCGCAGTGGCTGACGTTCCCGGGCCACGCCTCGGGCGGCCTGGGCCAGGTGTGGTTCGTCACCACCACCCTCGTCAACTCCCTGACCGTGGTGATCTTCCCGACGACCGTGGCCGGCTATCTCGGCGCCCGCAACGCCGAGGCACTGCGCCGTAACGCCCTCTACCTCCCGTTCTACAACGTGCTGTTGCTGGTGCCGGTGCTGCTGGGGATGGCGGCGCTGTTCGTGGTGCCCGGCCTGAAGGGCGCGGACTCCAACCTCGCGCTGTTCAAGATGGTGGTGGACTCCCTTCCGGCCTGGGCCGTGGGGGTGGTCGGGGTCGCCGCCGCCCTCTCCTCCATCGTGCCGATGGCCGTGTTCATGCTGGTCATCGGCACGATGTGGGGGAGGAGCGTGCTGGGCGCGATCCCCCGTCTCAACAGGGGGGCGGCCGGGGCGGCTTCCGGGGACGGCGGGGGAGGTGCGGCGGACGGACGGCAGAAGCTGTGGTCGCAGCTGGTCGTGGTGGTGGCCGGCGCGCTGGCGCTGCTGCTGACCTACACCGCCCCCGACACCCTCGTCCGGCTGTCCCTGATCTCGTACGAGGGCATGGCGCAGCTCGTGCCGATGCTGCTGCTGGGGCTGGTGTGGCGGCGGCTGACGCTGCGCGCCGCGGTGAGCGGCCTGGTGGCGGGCTTCACGCTGGTCTGTGTCCTGGTGTTCGGGGGACACGACCCGGTCTGGGGGATGAACGCGGGGATCGTCGGGCTCGCCGTGAACGTGGTGGTGGCGCTCGCGGTCACCTGGCTGGGGCCGCGCGCCGCGGACGAGCGGCCGGACGCCGAGGTGCTGGCGCTGGACGACGAGTTCCCGCGCGACGGGGTGGCGTCGGGGGGCGGCCCGCTCAGCCCTCCGGTGTCGTCGTGATCTTCTCGCCCTCCTTGGAGACCGCAAACCACAGGCCCATCTTGCCCTGGCCGTTGATGTCACCGGGCTGCTCGTCGCCGGTGAACCAGTAGACCGGCCAGCAGTCGACGGCCAGCTGACGGGTGCCGTCGGGGCGGGTGACGGTGGAGATGAGCTTGGGGGCGATGCCCTTGAGCTTGGAGCGGTCGGCGGGCTTGGCGGGCTTCCAGGTGTCCAGGCAGGCGTCGTTGCAGCCGAACTTCATCGGCCAGGCGCTGTCCTTGTTGAAGCGGTAGAGGGTGCGGCCCTTGCCGTCGACGAGGATGCCGCCGAGGTCGGGGTGGTTGAACACCGAGACGTCGCTGGGCTCCTGGGCGCCGGCCTTCTTGCCGTCGGGGGCGAGCGCGTTCCAGGTGCCGCCGACGCCCTGGCCCTTGGTGTCACCGGCCTTGGTGTCCTTGATGTAGCGGTAGGCGGGCCAGCCGGCGATGGTGAGCTGCTTGACGCCGTCGGCGCGGGTGACCGAGCCCAGCTTGCTCTTGTCGATGCCGGCCGGCGCGGTGGCGCCGTCGGCGGGGACCGGGGGCCAGGTGGTGGCGCAGGACCCGTTGCAGTTGGACTTGGCGGGGTCGGGGGTGTCCTTGTCGAACCGGTAGAGGGTCATGCCCTTGGAGTCGGCGACGACGGTGCCGAGCTTGGCGTCCTGGTGCAGGGCCAGCTTCCCGGCGCTGGGCGCCTTGGGGGCCTTGCCGGCGGCGGCGTCCGTGCCGCCCGCCTGGCCGCCGCCCCCGGAGGAGCCGTAGCCGTAGTCGCTGGTGCCCTGGCCGGCGGGCTGGACGTTGTCGGTGGTGGTGGTGCCGGCGCTCTGGTTGCCGCTGCTGCCGCAGCCGGTGGTCAGGGCCAGGGTGGCGACCGCGGCGGCCGCGAACGCCGCACGACGTCGATTGCTCATGATGTCTCCTCTGCCGATGGGTGGTTCCGTCTTGCTGAGGTGGTGACCGGGTTGCTCGTCCGGCCACCCGTCCCGATCCCGTCCGGGCGCCGGCGGGGTGCCGTCGCCCGGGGAATACGCGCTCCGGGGTGCCGGGCGTTCAACGGCACCGAAGAATTTTCTCCGGGCGCAAAAGCCCTGCGTGAAACGTCAGTTGCCGCCCTGGACCCGCAGCGCCAGCGCGGGACAGCGGCGCACCGCGAGCTGGCCGCGGCGCCGCATCCGGGCGGGCAGCGGCATGTTGGCGGACTGCGGGTAGCCGTCCGCGCCGAGCTTCACGATGCCGGGGACGACGTCGGCGCACAGCCCGTGGCCGCGGCACAGCGTCCAGTCGACCAGCAGCCGTTCCTGCGGCGGCGCGGACACCCGCGCCGGGGTGGGGGCGGGGGCGGTGACCGCCAGCGGCGGGTTCCCGGTGACCGGCAGCGCGCCGGTCACCGGGCGGCCGCACCCGAACCCCTGCGCGTGGCGCTCGAACTCCTCGGGGAAGGACCTGAGGGCCGAGGCGACGAAGCGTGAGGTGCCGTCCGGGTGGCTGCACGCGCCGCGCTTCTCCACGGCCCGCATACGGGCCTGTACGGCCTCCAGGGCGCTCTCCCCGCCGCCCCGTACGGCGCGGTCGAGCTGGTCGGCGAGCGCGGGCAGGCCGAGCACACAGGGGCCGCACTGGCCGGCCGACTCGGCGGCCATCCACTGGGCGACGCGCACCGTCTCCCCGGCGGGACAGGTGTCGTACGGGATCGGCAGCACCGCCCCGGCGCCGAGCACCGCGTTGTACTCGGCCAGCGACTCCTTCGACAGGTTCGCGGTCAGCGCGTCGGCCGGGGAGATGAAGGTGCCGTGGTAGCCGCCGATCAGCACGCCCTGCCCCTGGTCCATGCCGCACAGCGCCAGGACCCGGGCGAGCGAGACGCCGTAGGGGACCTCCACGACCCGGTTGCCGGCGACCGTCAGCAGCAGGGTGCCGGGCTCGGTGGGCAGGCCCGCGGTGCGGTAGCCGAGCGCGCCGAGGCGGGCGGCCACGGCGAGCTGGGCGTAGGTCTCGGTGTTCGACAGCAGGGTCGGCACCCCGTTCAGACCGCGCTCGCTGGAGCGGATCTTGCGGCCCGAGGGCAGCCCGGCGCCGCCGCTCAGCCCGTTCGTCATGGCGGAGCCCTCGCCGGTGACGAACCGTTCGGTGAGCAGGGTGACCCGTAAAGCCGGCCGGACCGGACCGCGTTCGTCGATGGCGCGCTGCACGGAGCTCAGCACGTCGGTGCGGGTCACGCCGAGGGCGACCTCCTGTGCGCCGAGCGCGTCGGCGGCCAGCAGCGCGCCGTCGATCACCAGGTGCGGGGCGTGCAGCAGCATCGCGGTGTCCTTGAGGCAGCTGGGTTCGCCCTCGCTGCCGTTGACGACCACCGCGCCCTTGCCGTCCGCCCGCTTCATCCCGTCGATGACGGCGGTCAGCTTGCGGGCGAACGGGAAGCCGGCCCCGCCCCGGCCGCGCAGATCGATGTCCTCGGCCAGCGCCACCAGCTCCTGGGAGGTGAGCTGGGGGAGGCTGCCGTGCCGGGACAGATGGGCCACCCGGTCCATGCGGGGTATCTCGTCGAGGCCGGCCAGCAGCCGCGGCGGCCCGAAGGACGCCAGCGTCGGGACGGGCTCCGCCTCGGCGAGCGCCGGCAGCAGTTGGGTGGGGGCGGGGGCGGTCATGGGAGTTCTCCTGTGTTCCTGCGGGCGTCGCGCAGCCGCAGGCCGAGTCGTACGGCCACCCCGATGAGGCAGATGGCGTATCCGGCGATGGCCCAGCCGGCCGCCGCACGGCCGGACCTGAGGCCGTGCACCAGGGCGAGTCCCCAGGCGAGGTAGGCGCACATGTGCAGCGCGCGCCACCAGCGGGCACCGGTCAGGCCGGTGAACGCGGCGCGTACCGCGCCGGTCACCGCGACGGCGATGAACGTGTAGGCGGCCAGGGTGCCGAGGCCGATGAGCACCGGCCGGGCGCCGTCGGTGAACGGCACGGTGGCGGCCATGGTGTCGGTGTGGCCCTCGGCGATCTTCACCCAGATGTGCAGGCCGAGGAAGCCGAGGCCGGCGACCGCGGTGCCGCGGTGCACGGCCTGGGCGAGCAGCCGGTGGCCGGAGTGCAGCACCATCCGGTCGGTGGCGGCCAGGCCCCACAGCACGGTGACCGACAGCGAGACCAGCGCGAGGACTCCGGCGCCGAAGTCCAGGAAGCGCATGAGGGTGTCCGCCGCGCCGGAGTGCAGCGTGACGGCGATGAAGAGCAGCAGTGCGGCCGGAAGCGCCGGACGGAGTACGGCAGTTCCGGCGAAGCCGCCGCCGGGGGCCCGCCGGTCCGGCGGGCCGGGTTCGTTCGGAGGGCGCCGGGGGCGGGGTACAGAGGGCGACGGCCGGGCGCGGTGAGCGGCGCGGCGGCTCTGCAAACGCGGTGCGGACATCGGACCTCCCGGAGTCGGGGCACGAGTGCGGGATGCGAATTTCTATGAAATCTCCCGGGGGCGGTATTTGCCCGGGGCTTTTGTTCGGGTGACCCCCGGTAACACTAAACATTCTGTAACCGGGCGGATACGCAGGGCCGTAATCCGGATGTGCAAAAGCATCTCCGAACGTGTTCAGGCTTTCGTAAGGTTTATCGCGCTGTGACAAATTCCTGCACTGGCATCGCGGTCGCGCGGGGGGACTCCGGATGATGCCGACTCAGGCGCACGGGGGGGCGCCAATCCCCTGTACCAACCGCATCCCCGCCAGGATCGAGGTAGCGATGTGTGATCTCCTGAACCGCATCTGGTCGCGTCCCCGCGGCGAGTGGAACCGGGTAGTCAGAAATGAACTCCCGGATCTCGCCGAGAAGTTGGTCGCGGAGTTGCAACGCGGATTTCCCGCATTGTCCGCACTTCTCGGGGATACTCCCGTAGAAGACGCACATTGGGCGCTTGAACAGGCCTTGCTGACAGTTCTGGGGTACCAAAAAGAGTCGGAAAGTAAACCTCCGGCCCGCCCCTCGGTTGTCACACCGATGCCGGTGGCCCGGGCCCGCCAGGACCTGTTCGACGTGCTCGCCGGCCAACGAGAGGTACCCGAGGAGGGGTTGCACGAGCTGGCCCGCGCCGCGGGCTGGCCGGTGCCCGACACCCTCCAGGCCGTCGTTCTCGCCACCCCCGCCGAGGCGCCCCAACTCGCCGCGGCACTGGGGCATGCCCTCATCGGCAACGTCGAGGGCTACACCTGTCTGTTCGTCCCCGACCCGGCGACCCAGACCCGGGCCCGCCTGGAGGCGGCGCTCAAGGGCCGCCCGGCGGCGGTCGGGCACGTGGTCCCGGCCACCGACACCGCGTCCTCGCTGCGGTGGGCCCGGTACCTGCTCACGCTGGCCCCGAGCCGGGTCGGCCCGGAGTCGCGGCCGGCGTTCGTCGACGACCACCTCTCGGCGCTGCTGCTGCTCCAGGACGAGTCGCTGGCCGACGCGCTGACGTCCCGCTGGCTCGGCCCGCTGGAGGAGCTGACGCCCCGGCAGAGCGAACGGCTGGAGGTCACGCTGCTGGCGTGGCTGGAGGGCGGCGGCGCCCCCGAGGCGGCCAAGCTGCTGCATGTGCACCCCCAGACGGTCCGGTACCGTCTCCGGCAGATCGAGAAGCTCTTCGGACCGGTGCTGCGTGACCCGCGGACCCGCTTCGAGCTGGAGATGGCGCTGCGCAGCCGGCGTCTGATGGCCCATGTCCGCAGCTACCGCGCCCGGGCCGGCCGCCGCGCCCGCGCCGTCGCGTCCTCCATACGCCCGCTCGGCATGGCCCGCGAGGCCCGCGTCAACGGTCTTTGAAGTAGCGACGGATGAACCACCGCGCCCCTTGAGCTGACAGCCGGCCGGTCCGACGGCGTACCGCCGGCACCCCCTCAGCACCACGGCGCAGAACAGTGGCCCCGCCCCGGGAATCCGGGTCGGGGCCACTGCGTTGTCCGGTCCAGGGGGCCCACAGGCCCCTTAGGGGATGTCCCCCCAAGGGGCCCGGAGACCGTGGCCCTCAGGGCCGCCGGCCCGTCAGCCGGTCCGTCAGGAGCATTCCTGGCCGTTGTTGATGCAGTCGACGGCCTTGCTCATCAGGTTGTCCGGCATCACGTTGATGAAGTCACCGTGGTCGGTCACCGGTTTGTGCAGCTGTTCGGGGAAGCTGTCCACCGCGAAGCTGTTGCCCTGGGGGACGTCGTAGGTGATCCGCTGGACGAGCTGCGGGACCGCCTCGAAGCCCTGCGGGCAGTTGCCGTTCTGGTCGGAGAACGCCATGTGGTCGCGGTGGTTGCCGCTGTCGATGTCCCGGCCGTTCCAGCAGTTCTGGAAGGCGAAGGTGCGCACGACCTGCGAGCCCTGCGGGCACAGCGGGTACTTGTCCTTCAGCTGCCGGTCCTCGAACCCGGTGCAGCTCCAGGAGGCGTTGGCGTTCTTGGTGCCGTTGGTGAAGGCCTTGGCGTCACCGGTGATGATCTTCAGGAACTTCGGCATCGCCCGGACCTCACCGGACTGGCTGCCCCGGAAGGTCAGGGTCACCGTCGCCGGGGTCAGCGTGGTGCCGACGTTGGCGTCCTGCGCGGCGCCCGGCTTCTGCTCGGCGTTGCCGTCCAGCTTGCGCAGCACCGGCCAGTAATGGGTGGACTGGTCGCCGTTGTCGCAGGTGGTGTCGGAGGCGGCGAGCTTGTTGTCGTCCGCGAAGGCGTCGGTGGCCTTGTTGCCGACGTAGTCGTGGGTGTGGTGGGCGCCGTTGCTGACGCCCGGGGTCACGATGACGTTGTCGGAGTTGAAGTGGCCGTCCTCATTGCGGCCGCACTCGGTGGTGAAGGTGCCGGTGGAGGCGTTGCCCCCCTCGGGGGCGGCGAACGGCGGGGCGTCCGCGTTCGGCTGGACGTTGTTGATGTCGACGAAGTCGTCGGGGGACGGGCCGCCGGGCTGGCCCTGCTGCTGCCCGCCGTCCTGGGCCTGCCCCGGGTCCTGGCTCTGGGCCTGACCGGGGTCCTGGCCCTGCTGCTGGCCGTCCTGGCCCTGCTGCTGGCCGTCCTGGGTCTGGTTCTGGCCGTACCAGCCGTCCTGCACGGACTTGGTGGAGTCGGTGCCGCCCGTGCCCGCGCCCTCGTTGACCGGCTTCATGGTGCAGCCGCTCATCTTGAGCAGGTAGCCGGGCCGTTTGGCGTCCTTGGAGATCGCGGTGACCATCATCCTGATGGTCTTCTGCCGCTTCGTCTTCAGCCCGTTGAGGACGGTGTCGCCGCTGCTGCTCTTGCCGGCCATCATCGAGTGGTAGGCGTCGTGCACCTGCTTGTCGAGCGCCGACAGCCCCTTGGAGACCGGGAGCTTGGCGCTGCGCGGCACCTGGCGCAGCCGTTCGCCCACATCGGGGCAGGAGAGCGTGAAGGCGCTCGCGGTGTGCTGGGAATGGCCGGCCGACGCGTCCGGGGCGTTGTTGCCGGCCAGCGCCGTGGTGGCGTAGGCGGCGAGGCCGCCGCCGCCGAGCAGCAGGGCGGTGGCGCCGATCAGCATTCTGTTCGTCAAACGCGAGCGTTTATGGGCCTGTTGCCGTTGCCTCATGAGATCACTTCGCTTCGTCCGATGTGAGGGGTGTCGGTTGGGTGCGGGTGTCGTTTCTTCCGGGTCGCGGAGGGTGGGGGGCGGGGTGCGTCCCCCGCCGTGGGCGGGGGCGTCCGCCGCCGTCCGGGCCGGCGACCGCGCCGCCGTGGCATACCGGGGCTCCGTCGCCTAGCTGGTGTGCAGGGTGTCGAAGTCGACGCCGCCGGTCTTCTCCAGCACGGTGATGTGGTCCAGGACGATGGTGTTGGCGCGGTTCGCCAGGGCGCGCACCATCGAGTTCTTGGTCTGGTCGCGGACCATGGCCACCAGGCCGAAGACCTTGCCGTGCGCCCGGCGCAGCAGCTCCGCGAAGGTCCGGGTGAACTCGTCGCCCTGCGCCGCGTTCATCTGCGCCAGCCAGCCCTGCTGGTCGGAGTTGGGCTGGTTGGCCAGCGTGACGTCCAGCGCCCGCGCGGTCTCGATCACCCGCCGGTCCAGCTCGGTGTGCCCGGCGACGAGGTGGTTGCCGGCGGTGCGTACCGCCGCGGTCTGCCCGCGCTCCTGCGCCTGCCGGCCCGCGGGCAGTTCCCACAGGCCGGCCAGTCTGACCTTGCGCACGAAGTCCCGGTCCATCGCGGTCAGCGGACCGTACCGGGTGTTCACCGTGCCGCCTCCGTCATCGTCGTAGGTGACGGTGTTCGTCGCCGCCGACGCGGTCTCACCGAAGAGCTGCACCGGCAGCAGCAGAGCCGCGAGCGTGCCCACGAGCGCGGCTACCACCAATCCCGTGGCGATGGTCCGCCCGGATGTTGCGGAATTGCTGAGGATGGACCGCACACGGCCTCCCGGATCGTCCGTACTGAATGCCACCGGACGCTAAGTGCCGTAACGGGCCCGCGGGCGTGGGTCCTCACCCCTGGACAAATAACGGCCGGGTCCGCCGCGGCACTGCTACGGTGCCGCGAGCGGGCCCGGCCGGATGCGGGTGACGTGCGCCGGCTTCCGTATGCCCGGCCGGGCCCGTCCACAGGCGGCTGCCGTGAGCCCTCAGGGGCCCGCGTCGGCGCCGCTCAGCGCGCGTACAGGCTCTCCGCCGCCCATCTGCGCCGCTCCTGGCGGCCTTCGGGGTCCTCGCGCTGTCCCTGGGCGTAGAGCGCGTCGATCTCGTCCGCGTGGCGCCGGACGATCGCCGCCCGCCGCAGCTTCAGCGACGGCGTCACCAGCCCGGCCTCCTGGCTGAACTCCTCGGGCAGCACCCGGAACGCGCGGATCGACTCGGCCCGGGACACCGAGGCGTTGGCCCGTGCCACCGCCCGCCGCACCTCCGCGTGCAGCTGCTCCTCCGGTGTGGGCGCGCTGCCGTCCCTGCCGGGCTCCTCGCGCAGCTTGTGCCAGTGGTCGAGGGCCTCCGGGTCCAGCGTGATCAGCGCGGTCACATACGGCCGGTTGTCGCCGACCACCACGCACTGGGAGATCAGCGGATGGGCGCACAGCCGCTGCTCCAGCCCCTGCGGGGCCACGCTCTTGCCGTTGCTGGTGATGATGATGTCCTTCTTGCGGCCGGTGATGACGAGATAGCCGTCCTCGTCCAGGTGCCCCAGGTCGCCGGTGGCCAGCCAGCCGTCGTACAGCCCGCTGCCCGGGGTCTCCTCCTCGTCGAGATAGCCGGCGAACACCACCGCGCCCCGCACCCACACCTCGCCGTCCAGCGCCAGGTGCACCGCGCTGCCCGGCAGCGGCAGCCCCACCGTCCCGAACCGCACCCGGCCGGGCGGCTGTACGGTGATCGCGCCGCTGGTCTCCGTGAGGCCGTAGCCGTCGTAGACGGTGATCCCGACGCCGGCGAAGAGCAGCCCCAGCTCCCGGAAGAGCGGTGAGCCGCCGGACACCGCGGTCCGCACCCGGCCGCCCAGCAGCTCCCGGATACGGGAGTACACCAGCCGGTCGTAGAGCGCGTGCCGGGCCCGCAGGAACGGGTCGGGGCCGCGCCCGGTGCCCTGCGCCTCCGCCGCGAGGGCCTCCGCGTAGCGCACCGCCACCGTCATCGCCGCGTCGAACGTCCGCCGCCGGCCGGCCTGTTCCGCGGCCTGCCGGGCGCGGGCGCAGATCTTCTCGAAGACGTACGGCACCGCGAACAGGAACGTCGGACGGAACGAGGCCAGCGCGGGCAGCAGTTCGTCGGAGGTCGCATCGGGCTGGTGGGCGAGCTTCACCCCGCCGCGCAGACACGCCACCTGCACCATCAGCCCGTAGACGTGCGCGAACGGCAGGAAGGCCAGCAGCGACGGGCGTTCGCCGGGCGCGGCCAGCAGCCCGCCCCAGCCCGCGTAGAGGGTGTCGCAGCCCGCGGCGAGGTTGGCGTGGGTGATCACGCAGCCGCGCGGGCTTCCGGTGGTCCCCGACGTGTACACGATCGCCGCGACGTCGTCGGGGCCGACCGCGTGCCGCAGCCGGTGCACATCGGCCTCGGTGAGCCGGGTGCCCTCCTCCGCCAGCCGCTGGACGCAGTCCAGGTCCAGCTGCCACAGCCGCCGCAGCGCGGCCCGTTCGTCGCAGGCCTCGGCCACGGTCATGGCCTGTGCCTCGTTCTCCACGACGATCGCGGTGACCTTCGCCCCGGCGAGGATGCAGCGCAGCTGCTCGGCCGAGGCGGTCGGATACACCGGGACGAGTTCCCCGCCGATCGCCCACAGCGCATAACTGAACACGGTCCACTCGTAGCGCGTACGGGACATCAGCGCGACCCGGGTGCCGGGCCGTATCCCGTCCGCCAGCAGCCCCCTGGCCAGGGCCATGACCTCGTCACGGAATTGCGCCGCCGACACCTCCTGCCAGCCCTCGGGTGTCTGGTCGTCGCGGCGGGCGAGCTGAGCGAAATCCGGCTGGTGGGCGGCGGTGTCGAAGACCGAGTCGGCCAGGCCGCCGGTCCGCAGCGGAGCCGCCAGGGCCGGGACGCTGATGTCGCGCACAGCACCTCCTAGGTGTTCCCCCTTGGTCCCCCTGGTCCGCCGCCGTCCCGGGCGGCAGGGAGGGCAAGTTACCCACCGGCCTCCCGGCTGCCCAGATGTGTGGCTACTCTTGAGCGGAAGACGACAAGTCTTGACGACCGGACAACCTGAGGAGGGCGCTGGATGTACCGCATCGCCGATGCCCTGCGCCTGTACACCTCAGCCCTCCTGTTCGTCCTGGCCGGCTTCCTGCTGACGCAGACCGGTCTCACCACGGCCCTGACCGCCGCCGCGACCACCACCGCGCTGCTGCTCCTGTGCCGCGCCTTCCTGATCGCGGCCTGCGCCCGGCCCGTACCACCGGGCCGTATCCGTACGGCGATCCGCGACCGCGAGCGGCGTACGGCGTTCCTGCCGCAACGGGACCCCGACGCGGCCGGCCGCCCGCGCCCCCGGGCACCGGGCCGTTCCCTCCCGACGGCCGCGTAGGCGCACCGGTCCCCGTACCGCTCTTCCGCGTCCGCGCGGCTCGTCACGCCGAATCCACATCCCGGCACGACGAGACCCGTGGAGGGCTCAGCCATGTCCTTGTTCGGCTTCCTCGGCGATGCGCTGGCGCACGGCGCCCAGGCGATCGCCCCGCTCTTCGGCTCCGCGGCCATGGCCGCCGCCGTCGTCCTGTTCACCCTGGGGGTCCGCGCCGCGCTGCACCCCCTCGCCCGCGCCGCGGCCCGCGGTGAGAAGGCCCGTACGGCGCTCGCCCCGCAGCTGGCGGAGCTCCAGCGCAAGCACAAGGGCAACCCCGAGCGGCTGCAGAAGGCCACCGCCGCCCTGTACGCCGAGACCGGCTCCTCGCCGCTCGGCGGCTGTCTGCCGACGCTGCTCCAGCTGCCCGTCTTCTTCGTGATGTACCACCTGTTCTCCACCGGGAGCGGCGACCTCCTGGACCACACCCTGCTGGGCGCGCCGCTCGGCGGGCACTGGACCGGGGCGCTCGCCGACGGCGGTGTGTTCGGGCCGCAGGGGCTGGTCTACCTCGGGCTGTTCGCGCTGGTCGCGGCGGTCGCGACCTGGAACTACCGCCGGGCCCGCGCCACGATGGCCAAGGCCCCGCAGCCGGTCGCGGGCAACGCCGCGCTGCCCGGTATGGCCTCGATGGCCAAGGTGATGCCGCTGCTGTCTTTCGGCACGCTGATCACGGTCGCGGTGGTGCCGCTGGCCGCCGGGCTCTACATGGTCACGACGACGACCTGGACGGCCTGCGAGCGGGCGCTGCTGCACCGGGACCGCGGGCAGGGCGCGCCGGAACCGGCGGCCGCGGGCGGCACGGCGAAGGGGGCGAAGGGGAAGACCGCTTCGGGCGCGGGGAAGCCGGCCTCGGGCAAGGGGAAGTCCGCCGCCGCGGGGGAGCCGGCCGCGGGTGACGGGAAGCCGGGTAAGGGGAAGCCGTCCCCGGACCGGGCGGCCGAGGCCGTCGCGGCCGACGGGGAGCCGGGCGAGGGTGTCGCGCCGCAGCACCCGGCGCGGCAGCGGGCGGACGGGCGCGCGCCGAAGAGCCGCGCGGCCCGGCAGCGGGCGGCCCGCGCGCGGGCCAACTCGCGGGCCAAGGCCGAGGAGCAGACCGCCACTACCCCTCAGTAAGGGTCCAGTCCGTGAACGGGGTCTTGCGGACCGGACCCCGTTCTTGGACGATCAGCCAAATCGCTCGATGGCCGTCCCCCATCGGCCGGCCCGGAAGATCCCTTCCGGGCCGACCTTCGACCACGGGAGTTGAACCGATGAAGCTGCTGCGAGTCGGACCGGTGGGGGCCGAACGCCCGGCGCTGCTCGACGGGGCCGGGGCTCTGCGGGACCTGTCGGCCCTGGTGCCGGACATCGACGGCGCCCTCCTCGCCGACGAGGAAAAGCTGACCGAGATCCGCACCGCCGCCGCCTCCGGCGCGCTGCCGCGGCTCGATCCGGCCGGGCTGCGCACCGGCCCGCCGCTCGCCCGGATCGGCAAGATCGTGTGCATCGGGCTGAACTACCACGACCACGCCCGGGAGACGGGGGCCACGCCTCCCGAGGAGCCGATCCTCTTCCTGAAGGCCCCGGACACCGTCGTCGGCCCCGACGACACCGTGCTGGTCCCGCGCGGCAGCGTGAAGACCGACTGGGAGGTGGAGCTGGCCGTCGTCATCGGCCGGACCGCCCGCTACCTGGAGACCGACGCCCAGGCGAGGGCCGCGGTGGCCGGCTACACCGTGGCGCACGACGTCTCCGAGCGCGCGTTCCAGATCGAACGCGGCGGCCAGTGGGACAAGGGCAAGAACTGCGAGACGTTCAACCCCCTGGGCCCCTGGCTGGTGACCGCCGACGAGGTGCCCGACCCGCAGAACCTCGGCCTCCGGCTCCGGGTCAACGGCGACCTGAAGCAGAACGGCACCACCGCCGACCAGATCTTCCCGGTGGCCGAAGTGGTCCGCTACGTCAGCCGGTTCATGACCCTCCACCCGGGCGACGTCCTCAACACCGGCACCCCGGCAGGCGTCGCCATGGGCCACCCGGACCCCAAGCCGTATCTGCGGGCTGGTGACGTGGTGGAGCTGGAGATCGACGGCCTGGGCCGCCAGCGGCAGGAGTTCAGGGCCGCCTGAGGGGCGGGAGTCCGACGGGCGGTGCGCTCCGATGAGCAGCACGGCCCGGCCGCCCGCTCCGGGGGAGGGCGGCCGGGCCGGGAGGTCACTTTCCTCGTCGCGGCGGAAGCCGCGTACTCACCCGAACGTCTCCGCCGGAAGCGTCGGCCCACCGTCGGTGCCGTCCGGTCCGGGGCCGTGGGGATCAACGGAGTCCTTGTGGTCGGGGACGTGCAGGCGAGTGCCCCGGCTCTCCGCGACGCGCGTCACGTCACGCAACGACTCGCTCAACGGAGTGCCAGCAGGTGGATTTCGCCGGGCGTCCAGGCGAACTCGGCAAGCACGCGGGCTGCCTGATCGAGCAGTTCCGAGGCCACGTCCAGTTGGGCGCTCTCGGTGTCGTCCGCGATACGGGAGAGATATCCGGTGCCGTCCCCGACGAGATAGCACGGCTTGCCGTCCGCCCCGGCCCAGGGGAGCAGCCGCAGTGTGGTGTCCGGCGGCCCGCTGGTCATACGGTCACCGTCCTCTCGCCCCTCGTCGCCCGATGGCGGCGTGGTGGTGGAAGTAACCGGCGCGACAGCATGGTGAAGATGCGGGCGATACCGTGCGGCACGTCGACGGTAGCCCTCAGAACCTACCCACAGGTGGGCGTTCTCCGCCCCGCCCCGCCATGAGGGCCGCTACGCCACACCCGGTGTAGCGGCCCTCGCCGGCTTGACCGGCCTCTATGGCCCGCGTCTCCTCGTCACTTTCCTACACGCAGGCCAGAATCTCCCGTACGCCGTCGGTGACGCCCGGCAGGTCGCCGGCGAGGGCGGCCCACTGGTGCAGGTCGTGTTCGGTCAGGATGACCGGCCCGGTCTCGGAGACGGTGACGGCGAAGTTGAACTGGCGGGTGGTGGTGCCGCGGCTGTTCTCGTAGTCGAAGTGTCCGAGGTAGCGGTCCACGGACGCGACGGTCAGGCCGGTCTCCTCCAGCGTCTCGCGGCGGGCCGCGTCCAGGATGCTCTCTCCGGCGTCCACATGACCGGACGGGATCTCCCACAGGCCGCCCATGAAGTCGTCCGGCTTGCGGCGGACCAGGAGGATGCGGTCGGCGTCGGTGACGACGGCCGCGGCCACGAAGGTGGTGATGCCCTCGGCTTCGGCCTCCTCTGCCAGGGCTCGGGCAAGGTCGGAGGTCACGGTCACAGGAGCTCCTCGTGGTGTTCGCTGGCCTTCCTGGCCGCGCAGACGTACTGCTCGGCCAGTTTCAGATCTTGTTCACGGTGCCAGACGGGCAGCTTGAGCGTGTGCGTGTGCGCCTTCTCAGCGACGGGGAAGTCACCCTCCCGGTATCGGCTGCGGATGTTCGGGTAGTCGGGGAAGAGTTGAGAGGGGCGCTGGTAGAGGGGCAGCTGGTTCAGGGGGCGGGTGGAGCCCGGCCGGTCGAACTCGGTCGCGCCCTCCGCGACGAGGGCCGCGTGGAAGCGGTCGAGGGGCAGGCCGCCGAGCTGGTCGGACCGGTAGGTGGCCGTCAACGCGTACCAGGATGATTTCACCCCCTCGGGCATCGGGCTCACCTCCAGCCCGGGTATCTGCCCGAGCTCTCGGATCAGGTAGGCGGCGATCTCCTTGCGGCCGGCGAGGTAGGCATCCAGGCGGGATAGCTGGTCGTGGGCGAGGGCGGCGGCCAGGGGGTGGATGCGGAGCTTGAGTCCGGCCCCGGTGACCGCGTACCGCGCGAGCGGATTGCTTTCCGGGATCTCGTTCCTGGCCCGCTTGTTGTAGTGCGCGAACGTGAGAACGCGGTAGTAGGTGTCGTCATCGTCGGTGAGGACGAAGCCGCCCTCACCTCCGGACAGCGGCTTGGGACCGTTGAGGGAGAAGGCACCGGCCAGACCGAACGTGCCCACCTTCTGGCCGCCGTGACCAGCCCCGTGGGCGTGTGAGCCGTCCTCCAGCAGGTCCAGGTCGCGGTCCCTGGCCAGCGCGGTGAGGTCGGTCATCTCGGCGGGCTTGCCCCACAGGTGCGTGACCATGATCGCCCGGGTGCGAGGGGTGATCAGCTCGGGCACCCGGCCGGGGTCGATGTTGCCGTCCGGGCGTGTCTCGCAGAGGACCGGGACCGCGCCGAGCTGGAACAGGGGTGAGGCGGTGGCGTGGAAGGTCCAGGCGGGGACGATCACCTCGCTGCCGGGCCGGATGCGGGCGGCCCAGTAGGCGGCGTGCAGGGCGGCGGTGCCGGAGCTGGTGGTGATCGCGTGCCGCACGTCGAAGTAGTCCTGGAGGGCGTCTTCCAGGTCCGCGATGATCCCGGACCGGCCGGGGAGGGAGACGGCCGAATCCAGCTGGGAGACCACCTTCATGCGAGTGAAGTCGTCGATCGGGGGCCAGGTGAAGTGGGGGCCGGCGTCGGTAACGGCCGGGGTGCCGCCGAGGAGGGCGAGCGCGCTGGTCACAGCATCTCCTTCGGGTCGACGTAGCGGCCTGCGCTCTTGGACCGGTAGCAGGACGCGATGAACGCGGCGTGGGAGAGGTGCTGGTCGGGGCCGGAGACGTTGGGCCGTTCTCCGTCCAGGACCCGGCAGAAGTAGTCGATCTGTGCGGTGGCGACGCTGGGGGCGTGCGGCCGGGTCAGCTCCTCCACCACCGTTCCGTCCAGGGCGAGCCGCTGGACGGCGCCCTTCGTCAGCACGACCGAGCCGGCCGTTCCCACGACCCGCATGGACTCCGTCTTCGGCGCCATCCACCGCGACAGGACCAGCGATCCGTACAAGCCGGAGTCGTAGCCGAGCTGGACGACGGCGGTGTCCTCCGCGTCGTAGCCGCCTTCGGGCAGGGCCGTGGTGGAGAACTCCGCGATGACCCTGCTGGGCAGGCCGAAGTACCACAGCAGCAGGTCGATCAGGTGGTAGCCCATGTCGAGGAGGCAGCCGCCACCGGCCTGCTTGAGGTCCCCGCGCCAGCCGGCACCGGGGTTGGGCGTGTGGAACGAGTAGTGCCCGCCGACGAGAAACGGGGTGCCGATCTGGTCCAGCATCCCGGCCACGCTGCTGTAGATCGGGTTGAACCGGCGCTGGAGCGTCACCATCAGTTCCACGCGGCCCTTGTGGCAGATCCCGGCCAGCTCGCGGGCCTCCTCGACAGAGGTGGCGAACGGCTTCTCCTTGAGGACGTGGACGCCCCGGGCGGCGCATTCCTCGGTCACCGCGCGCCCGGCGTGGTGCGGGACGGCGACGATCACGAAGTCCGGGGCGGTCTCGTCCAGCAGGTCACCGGCCCGGGTGAAGCCGGGCACTCCGAGGGTGTCCGCTCGCTGGTGCAGGATGTCCGCGTTGTTGTCGCACACCGCGACGAGTTCCGCCCGGCTGGAGCCGAGCAGACCGGGCAGGTGATCCTCGGCAGCCTGGTGGCCAAGGCCGATGATCGCAGCACGTCGTTTCATGCGCGTTCTCCTTCCACTTCACGGAGGAACGTGTCGGGGATGACGAGTACAGCGCCAACTCCAGTTCAATCCCTAGGTGTTGGCTGTAGTCCCGGGGTTGTCCCACCTGTACGCGCGGTAGCCTGGCCGTCACCGTCGATGATGGGATTGCTCCCGTGGACGACCCGATCAGGCATCCCCTCGCCTACGCCCGCCTCTTACGCGGCTGGTCCCAGAGCGACCTCGTCGCGCGCCTGCACCGCGCTGCCGCGATGCGGCCCGAGGGTCTCCGCTCCGGCACCGACAAGGCGGCCGTCAGCAAGTGGGAGAACGGCCGCAAAACGCCGAACATCGAGTCCCAGTTCCTGATCGCGGACGCCTTCGACGTGCCGATCTCCGACCTGGAGCGGTACCCCTGGCCCCACTGGCTCCCGGGCCGGGACGACCCGGCCCCGCTCGGGGCGGCGTACACCGTCCAAGCACTTCGAGATGCACAGAGAGCCGCGATGAACCGCGAACGCCGTACCTTCCTGACCTACAGCGCACTCGCTCTGGCCGGACTGGCCTCCCAGTGGGCGGCGCTGGAACCCGACCGCCTGACAACCGCGCTCGGCGGGCGGCGCGTCGACGACGAACTGGTGGACTGGCTGGAGGACACCAGCACCAAACTGACCGCCCTGCCGACCGAGCAACGCCAGCACACCATCAAGCTGATGGACGCCCACCTCACGACTGTGACCGACCTTCTCGAAGGTGCCCGGTACAGCCAGGCCACCGGTCGCCGTCTGCACCACCTGGCTGCCTCGCTCTCCAGCACCTGTGGCTGGTACCGCTTCGACCAGGGTCAGCACTACGTGGCCGGCAAGCTGTGGAACGCCGCTCTCACCAACGCGCACACTGCCCGCGACCGGGATCTCGGGGCCGGGGTCCTGTCCGACTTCGCCTACCAGTCGATCTGGCTCGGCCATCCCGGGTCCGCAGTGGAACCCTTGAGCCAAGCCCTGATCCATACGTCCCACCCCACAGCCCGCTCGCTGCTGTACCTGCGCAGGGCCCGAGCCCACGCCGCCCTGGGGGCCGCCGCCGACTGCTACCGCGACCTCGCCGCCGCCGAGACCGCACTGCTGACCGACGTGGCCGACCCCGCCCCCGGCTGGTGCCGATGGATGAGTACAGCGGATCTGGCCGTGGACTCGGGCCAGTGTCTGCTCGACCTCGACCGTACCGACGAGGCCCGCGCCCGCATTGACGAGGGCCTGACCCTGCTTCCACGGGCCCGTGACAAAACGCGCGGGGTCTTCCGCACCTACGAGGCCCGAAGCCTCCTCCGGGCCCGCGAGGTCGAACAAGCCCTCGTCGTCAGCGCCGAGTCGCTCGACCTCGCCACCCGCATCGGCGCCGATCGCTGCGTCACCCTGGTCCGCGAACTCGCCCCCGCTTTCAAGCCCTACCAGCAGGTGGACGGCGTCCCCGAGTTCCTCGAACGTCTCCGGACCGCCTGAGAAACCACCCTGGCGGCCACCTCTCAGGTGGGCTGTACTCCATCCCCGCTGCGATCGGCCCCGGTCGCTGCCTCCACCGACAAGAGTGTGTCCCCCGCCTCTGCTTCCCCCTCAGCCCGTCGCCAGATACCGCTCCAGGCCCTCCACCACCAGCGCGTGGTCGTCGGCCTGGGGGAGGCCCGAGACCGCGACCACGCCGATGACGCCGGTACCGCGCAGCCGGAGCGGGAAGGCGCCGCCGTGTGCCGCGTACCGGTCCGGGTCCAGCCGTGAACTCTCCTCGAAGGTACGGCCCTTGGCGCGGAACCTGGCGCCGACCAGGTACGAGGACTCGGCGTAGCGTTCGACGACGGCGGACTTGCGGGCGATCCAGGCATCGTTGTCGGCGGAGGTGCCGGGGAGCGCACAGTGGAACAGCTGCTGGACGCCGCGCCGGATGCCGATGGTCACCGCGGCGCCGCGCTCCCGCGCCAGCTCCACCAGCAGCGAGCCCAGGCGCCAGGCGTCCTCGTTGCCGAAGGTGTCGAGGACCAGCCGCTCTTCCTGGGCGGTCAGTTCGCGGAGCCCGTCGTCCGCCGGGCGCGGAGCGGCCGGGCCCGTGCCGGTGCCGCGGTCCGGACCGGCCGGGCTCATGCCCGGGCCCCGATGCGGACCGTGCGGCCCTCGGCGGCGGAGAGCCTGGCGGCTTCCAGGACCCGCAGGGCGGCGGCGGCCTCGGTGGCGGTGACCGGGGGCCGGCCGCCCTCGCGGAGGGCGCGGGCGATCGCGGCGTAGTAGGCGGGGTAGTCGCCCGGCAGGGTCGGTACGGGCTCGCCGCCGCCGGTCTGCGGGGACGAGCCGGCGCCGAGCCGGCCGTGGCGCGACTCCGGCTCCACGCCCCATGCGACGCCCTCGGTGCCGGGCCGCAGGCCCTCGCGCAGTGCGGCCTCCTGCGGGTCCAGGCCGTGCTTCACATAGCCCGCCCTGCTGCCCAGCACCCGGAAGCGCGGGCCCAGCATGGCGGTGGTGGCGCTCACCCACAGGTGGGAGCGGACGCCGCTGGCATGGGTGAGGGCGAGGAAGGTGTCGTCGTCGGCCTCCGCGCCCGGACGCCGGATGTCGGACTCGGCGTAGACCGAGACGACCGGCCCGAACAGGGTCAGCGCCTGGTCGACGAGGTGGCTGCCGAGGTCGTAGAGCAGGCCGCCGATCTCCTCCGGGTCGCCGGACTCCCGCCAGCCGCCCTTGGGCTGCGGCCGCCAGCGCTCGAAGCGGGACTCGAAGCGCTGGACGTCGCCGAGGGCGCCCTCCTCGACGAGGGCGCGCACGGTGCGGAAGTCGTTGTCCCAGCGGCGGTTCTGGAAGACGGAGAGGAGCAGGCCGCGGTCGTCGGCGAGCGCGGCGAGCTTCTCGGCCTCGGCGGCGGTCGCGGCCAGCGGCTTGTCGACGACCACCGCCAGCCCGGCCTCCAACGCGGCGGTGGCGAGCGGCACATGGGTCTTGTTGGGCGAGGCCAGCACGATCAGATCGAGGTCGGCGGCGTGGTCCAGCACCGCCTGGGGGGTGTCGACCGTACGGACCCGGGGGTGCTCGGCGCGGGCCTGTGCCTGCCGCTCCGGATCGGAGGTCGAGACGAGGTCGAGCCGCAGCCCTTCGGTGGCCGCGATCAGGGGGGCGTGGAAGACCGAACCGGCCAGGCCGTAGCCGATGAGGCCGACACGGAGCGGGCGGTGCGGGGCGGGGGTGCCGGGGGAGTCGCTCATCTCGATCGTCTCGCTCATGGAAGCCACTTAAGCAACGCTGTTGCCAAAGTGCAAGCGATGCGGACAATGGGTGGGTGAGCGGCAACAGCGAGGGCGAGGACATTCCCCGGGAGCGAGGACGGGGAGGGGTGCGGGGAGGACGGGCCGGAGGGTCGGGGGTGGCTGGTACCTCGGGCGCGGTCGGCGCGACCGGTGCGTCGGGCGGCGTCGGGGGGACGGGCGCTCCCACGACCCCCGGCGCCGCCGGCGATCCGGACCCCGCCGGGAACCAGGGCGCTGCCGGACCCGCCGGCGTCAACCTCCCCGCGCTGCGCGGGCACAACGCCGCGCTGGTGCTCGGGCTGCTCCGGGCCGCCGGTGAGGAAGGGGTCAGCCGGCTGGAGCTCGCGGCCCGGACCGGGCTGACACCGCAGGCCGTCAGCAAGATCACCGCCCGGCTGCGGGCCGAGGGCCTGGCCGCCGAGGCGGGCCGCCGCGCCTCCACGGGCGGCAAGCCCGCCACCGTGCTGCGGCTGGTCCCCGGCGCCCGGCACGCCGTCGGGCTGCACCTGGACCGCGATGAACTCATCGCCGTACTCGCCGATCTCGCCGGCGCCCCGGTCGCCGTGCGCCGTGCCCCGCTCGCCTTCGAGGCGGGCGCCGGGCCGGTGCTCGACACGGCGGCCCGGGAGGTCGCCGCGCTGCGTGCGGAGGCCGGCGGGCCGCCGGTGCTGGGCGCCGGGGTCGCCTGCCCGGGGCCGCTGGACCACACCACCGGCGTCCTGCACCGGGTCACCGGCGCGCCGCACTGGGACGGCTTCCCGCTGCGGGACGCGCTCGCCGCGCGCCTCGGCCTGCCCGCCGTCCTCGACAAGGACACCAACGCGGCCGCGCTGGGCCTGGCCCGGGGGATGCCGTCCGGCGCCGGCTCGTTCGGGTACCTGCATCTGGGCACCGGCCTGGGCGCCGGGCTCGTCCTGGGCGGCGGCCTCTACCGGGGACCGCGTACCGGCGCCGGTGAGTTCGGGCACCAGACCGTGCAGTGGGACGGGCCGCGGTGCGGCTGCGGACGGCGCGGCTGCATCGAGGCGCTCTGCCTGGCGGCGGTGGCCCACGGCGATCTGCCGGGTGCGGCCGAGGTGCTGGGGACGGGCGCCGCCAACCTCGTGGAGCTGCTGGACATCGACCGGGTGCTGCTCGGCGGGCGCACCGTACTGGAGAACCCCGACGGGTTCCGGGCTGGTGTGTCGGCGGTCCTCGACGCCCAGGCCCGCGCCCGCGGCCGGACCGCCGTCCCGGTGGCGCTCGCCCGGGGCGGCGCACGGGCGGTCGCGGACGGTGCGGCGGAACTGGTGCTCGTGCCGCTGTTCGGGACACGGGGAGCCACTCCGGCGAGTTGAGGGGGTGCCGGGCGGCCGCCTCACTCCGCCGTGAACTCGTACTGCATCTCGTAGAGATGACCCGCCTTGACCATCACCGTGACCTCGATGGGGCGCTCGCCCTCGCTGCGCACCACGCGGAGGGTGCGCAGCACAGGCAGATCACCCGGCAGCCGCAGCGCGGTGAACTGCTCCTGACTGGGCACCCGCGCCGAGACGCGGTCCACGCTGAGCCGGGGCGGATACCCCAGCTCGGCCAGGAGGGCCGGCGTCCCGCCCTTGATCTTCGTGCGCCTGGCGATGGCCGTGCCACGGGCGATCTCCAGCGGGTAGTAGGAGCTGACCAGCTCGACCGGTTCGTCGTCGATCAGCAGCAGCTGGTGCCGGAGCAGCGCCGTACCGCCGTCCGGGAGGCCGAGCGCCGCGGACACATCGGCGGGCGGCGCCACCTCCGCGACTCGCAGGAGCTTGCTCCGCGCCTGCGATCCGAGCTTCTCCGCCTCCGTGAGCCACCGGTACCGGTCGTCGGGTCCCGCCGGGGCCATGTACGACGCCGGACGCATGGTCCGCTGCCGGTGTTCGCGTACGGTGACGGCTGATCCGGCGCGCCCGACGACCAGGCGCTCCTGCTTCAGCAGCCCCAGCGCCTTCTGCACGGTCGCGTTCGAGGCCGCGAACCGCTCCTTGAGCCGGGCCGTGGACGGCAGCCTGGCGCCCGGTGCGAGGTCACCGTTCATGATCTCGTCACGCAGATCGGCGGCGATGCGCTCGTGCAGCGCACGGTTGTCGAAGGTGTCGGCGCTGTCACCGGTCACGTCGGTCATCCGATCCTCACGTCGTAGCGCAGCCGCTGGAGCCGCGCGGGCATCACCATTCTGTCCGCCTGGACGGGCCGGTCCCGGGCGTCGAGGGTGAGCCGGAGCAACTGCAGTACCGGCTGCGACGGTTCCGCTTCCAGGGCGGCGGCCTCCTCGTCGCTCGGCAGCCGCGCGGAGACGTCCTCACGGGCCCGCACGCCGAGGTATCCGAGTTCGGCGAGCAGTGTGACCGCTCCGCCGGCGATTTTGGCCGTCCCGGCGAGCCGGGTGCCCCGGGCGATGCCCAGCGGGTAGTAGGTGTCCGTCAACTCGCAGGGCCGCCCGTCGAGATACATGACGCGCCGCCGCGCGACGACGAGACCGCCCGGCTCCACCCCCAGCAGCTCCGCGATCTCGCCGGGCGCGGCCACCTCTCCCGCCTGGACGATGCGCTGACCGCCCCGGCGGCCGCCGGCCGCGGTCTCGGCGCTCCAGGCGTCGCGCTGCCCCGGTTCCCGCGGGGCCAGATACGGCACGGACGTGGTGACCCACTCGGCGCTGTTCACGGCATCCTCCGGCACGGTCGATGGTCCTCCGATCAGACAACTGTGCTGCCTTACGGAACAAGTGACAAGCCTGAGAGCGCTCAGCCTTGCTGCTATTCGCGAATAGCGTTTCGGGAGGGTCAACGGCCCGAAGTGAGGCGGTGGTTCACCATGTATCTCTCTCACCGGCAACAGGCCCGGCTGCTTCCGTGGTCCGGCCCTGGGGGCAAGCCCTGCTACCTCATAGGAGACGGGAACGGCCCCGTTTCGCGCCTCGCTGACGAGGTGGAGGCGGTGCAGCTGGAGATGGGGGCCGAGTTACTCGGTCACGCGCGAGCCATGCTCGACGACCGCCGCGTCTCGAACCATGAGCTGCGTTTTCTGGGTGAGCGGCTGACCGAGGCGCTGCGGGACGTTCTGCGGGTCGCCGAGAGCCGGGGCGTCGGCGCTGTCCGGCCGGTGGAGGACCGAAACGACGGCCCGGGTCAGGGTTCCGGTGGCTGACTTAGGGTGGGGGCGTCGGCCGTGTGAACGGCGCGCGGGGCGCTTCGCGGGGTCCGTGGCGTGTGCGGGAGGCGGTCGGCGCCCCTGGTCCTCACGTACGGCAGGAGTCCGGCAGTGGCAGAGCGCAAGCCGATCGAGTCATGGCTCACCGACATGGACGGCGTCCTGATGCACGAGGGCGTTCCGGTGCCCGGGGCGGACGCCTTCATCAAGCGGCTGCGTGAATCGGGCAAGCCCTTTCTCGTCCTGACCAACAACTCCATCTACACCCCGCGCGACCTGCACGCCCGGCTGAGCCGCATCGGCCTGGACGTGCCGTGGGAGTCGATCTGGACGTCCGCGCTGGCCACCGCCCAGTTCCTGGACGACCAGCGGCCGCACGGCACCGCCTACTGCATCGGCGAGGCGGGCCTGACCACCGCCCTGCATGACATCGGCTACGTCCTGACCGACCACTCCCCGGACTACGTGGTCCTCGGCGAGACCCGCACCTACAGCTTCGAGGCCCTGACGAAGGCGATCCGGCTGATCAACGACGGGGCCCGGTTCATCGCCACCAACCCCGACGAGACCGGCCCCTCCCCGCAGGGCGCGCTGCCCGCCACCGGGTCGGTGGCCGCGCTGATCACCAAGGCGACGGGCGTCGAACCGTACTTCGTCGGCAAGCCCAACCCGCTGATGATGCGGCACGGCCTCAATGTGATCGGTGCCCACTCCGAGACCTCCGCGATGATCGGCGACCGGATGGACACCGATGTGCTGGCCGGTCTGGAGGCGGGCATGGAGACCTTCCTCGTACTGACCGGTCTCACCCGCCCCGAGGAGATCGACCGGCACCCGTTCCGGCCGTCCCGTGTGGTGGACTCGATCGCGGACCTCATCGACCTGGTGTGACCGGGGCGGGGCTCCTGGGCGGGCTGCGGCCCACTCCGGCCGCGGCCCCGCCACCGGCCAGGAGCCCCACCCGAACGGCGCAGCCTCGGACCGCACCGGATGCGGCCGGGCTCGCGTGGGCGGACCTTCGGAGTTATCGGAGGTTCACCATGCGCTCACGGCAACTCGCTCTCTGTGCCGCGGTCGCGGCCTGCGCAGTGACCACGGCGCCCGCGTACGGCGCGGACGCCCGCGGCACCGGAACCACAACGGGCCTGGTCAGGGCAACGGCCCCGGCCGACGGGGCGGGGCCGGCCGGTCCCGCTCCGGGCGCCGCCCGCCGCGCGGGCGCCCTGCGGAGCACCGGGGGCACCGCCGCGTGGGCCGCCGCCCCCTTCCGTTCCGGCTCGGCGGCCGTCCAGGCGGCCCGGTCGGCCCGCCTCGAACCGGCCGCCATGACCGCCCCGGCCGGACCACGGGCCGCTGCCGACGCCACCCGCGCCTCCCGAGGGCGCCCAGCGGCCCCGGCGAACCGGGCGGCCAAGCGCACCGCGGACACCCATGCCGCTCCCAGCGGCGAGCTGAGCAGTACTTCGGCCGTGGGCCTGGTGCTGGCCGGCGGCGTGATCCTGGTCATCGCGGGACAGCTGCTCCGGCTCCGGCTGAGACTGCGCCGCGAGCGACGGGGCGATGCCGATGAGCGCTGACGAAGACGGGCGGACGGGCGCGGTCGGGGTGACGGCCAGGCCTGACGGCTCCGGGCCGGGGGGCGATGTACGGGGCATTAAGGCTGGTGGCCTACGGGCTATGAAGGCCGGCGAGGTGTTGGGCGTGACGGATGCGCCGGGTGGGGCCGGAGGGCAGGTCCCGGGCACCGTCACCGGCCCTGGTCCCGATACGGGCACTGGCCCTGGTCCCGAAACGGGAACCGGCCTCGTCCGGGACACCGAAACCGGCGGCGCCCCCGATGCCGGTGTCGGCCCTGCCCCCGGCAGAGGCCCCGCCCCTGGCAGAGGCCCCGCCCCCACTTCCGCTCACGCTGCCGTCCCCGACCCCACTCGCGAGAACGCGCCCACCCGCCGTCCCGCCCAGCTGCTCGCCGGTGTGGCCTGGACGGTGTTGCTGCTGGGGCTGTGGATGTGGGGCCGTGACCTGGCGGACGGGGTGGCCGCACAGCTCGCCACGACCGGTGATGTGGCCGCCGCCGGGCGCCCGTTGGGCCGGCAGGCGCCTCCGCATGCGCACGCCCCGGTACTCGCCGCCCCGGCCACACGGCCCGTGGGGATCAGTGTCGACGCCCTCGGCGTACGGGGGGCCGGCATCACCGGACAGGACCTCGACGAGGACGGCGTCCTCGCCCCGCCCCCGTACACCTCCCCGGCCCCCGTCGGCTGGTACGCCGCAGGGCCGCAACCAGGTGAGGCGGGCGCGGCGCTGCTCGTGGCCCGGCCCGGCGCCGACCGTGGTGGCGACGCCCCGCGGACCGCCTTCCACCGGCTGACCCAACTCAAGCCGGGCGCACGCCTGGACATCCAGCGCGCCGACGGCAGCACCGCCCGCTTCACCGTCGAGGACGTCCAGCTCCACGACCGCCACCGCTTCGACCCCCGCAAGGCTTACGCCGCCCGCGACCGGGGCCGCTCCGAACTCCGCCTGATCACCGAGGACCGCGGCAGCGCTCCTTCTTCCGCACAACATGGCGGCGCCCCGGGCAACGTGATCGTCGTTGCGGCCTACCTGACGGACTACCAGGAGCCGCCACGCGCCGGGACCGGCTGACGGGATTGCCGGGGGGCCGCCTGACGGCACCGGCCAACCGACGGCCTGAAGGGGCCACCTGACGGGACCCGCCACCAACCGCCTGACGGGACCCGCCAACCGACCTCCCGACAGAGCCCGTTGAGCCGCCCCGCTCACACCCCGGCAGCCACCTCGCCCCGCACCACGCGGCGAACCACCCACACGCCCCGCCCCAGCCGACGGCAGCCAAGAAGCCGCCGTGAACGCCGCCGCGAACGGCCGACCGAGGACGCCCCGACGCCCAGCCGCGGTTCCCGCACAGCGCATTGTGCGCACGCTGTCCACAGGCCGGACCAGGCACTTGAGGCGTGTGCCACGATGGGTGCGGCCGGTGGTCCCCCGCCGACCGTGTTCCGTGTTCGTGCTCCGAGGGGGGAGTGGATGTACGGCAATCTGCGACGGATGGCCGGGGTCGGTAGGCCGGGCGGGTCCCGCGACGGCCGGCGGCGCTCCGCGCGTGCCGGTGCGGTGCCGGCGAGGGTGACCGTGGGGGCGCTGGCTCTGCTGCTGCTCGCCGGCTGCTCCGACGGCGACAGCGAGGGCGGCGTGCCGGACAGACCCGGCCAACGCCCCAAGTCCCTCGCGCCGTTCTGGGTCAACCCCGACAGCAAGGCGGCCCGTCAGGTGGCCGCGTACGGCGAGGACGGCAAGTCCGGCGACGCCCGCCTGGTCAACAAGATCGCGACGCAGCCGGTCGCCGAGTGGATAGGCATCGACGACCCGCAGGGGGAGGCCCGCGGCTTCACCGAGGCGGCCGCCAAGGCCGACCGCGAGGCGCTGCTGGTGCTCTACAACATCCCGCACCGCGACTGCGGCAGCTACTCGAAGGGCGGCGCCGCCGACGGCAACGCGTACCGCGCCTGGCTGGACGGGGTGCTCAAGGGCATCGGCGACCGCGCCACCACCGTGATCCTGGAGCCCGACGCCCTGCCGCACATCGAGGACAAGTGCACCCCGCAGCAGTTCCACGAGGAGCGCTACGCCCTGCTGACGGAGGCGGTCGGCAAGCTCAAGGCACTGCCGCACACCAAGGTCTATCTGGACGCCGGCAACCCTCACTGGATCAAGGACCCGGGCCGGATGGTCGAGCCGCTCAAGCGGGCCGGTATCGACCGCGCCGACGGCTTCGCGCTGAACATCTCCAACTACCAGACCACCGCGGAGAACACGAAGTACGGCAAGAAGCTGTCCGCCATGGTCGACGGCAAGCCCTTCGTCATCGACACCAGTCGCAACGGCAACGGCCCGGCTCCCGGAGGCGACGACCCGGAGAACTGGTGCAACCCACCCGGCCGCGCCCTGGGCACGCCGCCCACGACCAGGACCGGCGACCCGCAGATAGCCGCCTACCTGTGGATCAAGCGCCCCGGCGAGTCGGACGGCAGCTGCAAGGGCGGCCCCAAGGCCGGCACCTGGTGGCCCAAGTACGCCCTGGGCCTGGCCCACAGCGCGAAATGACCACCACCCCCGGCCGGTGACGGCGACCGCACCTCGCCGGTGACGGCCGACCGCGCCCGGCCGGTGCAGGCGAGGTGCCCCGCCGCCGAAGGCGACCGCGCCCCGCCCATGACGCCGAGGGGCCGGCGGTGGACAACCCGCCGGCCCCACGCAAACCCACCGCCCCCTACTGCCGTTCGGGCGCGACCTTCACCCACACCGCCTTCGACGGCGTGCCCTTCGCGTCGACCGCGTGGAGCATGTACCACCCGGGCGGCACCAGCGAGGGGTCCTTGGGCAGGGTGACCGTCACGCCCTTCCCGTCCTTCGCCACCGTGAAGTCCAGCGCGATGGAGCGCTGTTCGATGTTGGTGACATGGGTGAACGAGCCGGGACGCATCAGCCGCATCTTCTTGATGGCGGAGGCGTGCGGAGCGCCGTAGGTCGCACGGTCGCCGAGCGAGAGCGTCCGCGACTGCCCGCCCGTCAGCTCCGGGCGGGACTTCCGGTAGAGGTACGGCGGGGTGTAGAGGTCGATCTCCTGCTGGAAGACGCCCGGCTTGGTGTTGTCCTTGTCGCCGAAGAGGGAGTCGGAGCCGAAGGTCATCACCCGGCCGTCGGGCAGCAGCAGCGCACCGGAGTGGTAGTTGCGGCCCACCAGCGGATCGGCCACCTGCCGGGCGGTGTTGGCCGCCGGGTCGTACAGCTCCGCCTTGAGCACGTTGGAAGCGCTGCGCCCGCGGTAGTCACCGGAGCCGTTGGTGGTCAGCACGGTGTCGTCCGGCATGATCACGCTGCTGGGGTAGCGGGCCTTCGCATACAGCGGCGGACCGTCCTTGAAGCGCGGCGACGGGGCGTGCAGATCCACGATCCGGGTCTTGTCCGTGGACTTCGGGTCCTCGCCGACGCCTCCCCCGCCCAGCACCATGTACCGCTGCTCCTGGGCCGGCGGCAGCAGCACCGACATCGACGTCTCCAGGATGTTCGGGTCGCTCATCCCGGGCACGTACTGGAACCTGTTGGACTTCAGGTCCCAGATGCCGGGCTTGCGGCCGATGTTGTCCGGGCCGTAGCCGGCGTTGGAGCCGGTGTAGAAGATCCGGCCCTGGTCGGTGAGGAAGAGCGCCGGGTAGGTCGGGAAGAAGCGCCGCTTGGGCAGATAGCGCCACTTCTTCGTCTTCGGGTCGTAGATCTCCTGCTTGCCGGGGACCACCTGCCCGATCTCGTCCAGCCCGGAGACGGAGAGGACCTTGCCGTCCTGGAGCGAGGTGAGCGTCGGGTACCAGCGGGCCTCGTTCATCGGGTCCACGGGCAGATAGCGCTCGGCCACCGGGTCGAACTCGAAGCTGTCCTTGATCCCCTGGAAGTCCTTCTTGTCGAAGGACAGCTTCTGCGCGATGCCGTAGTAGTTCCGGGCGTCCGCGCCGGTCAGACCGTGGATGCGGTAGTTGTCCTGGGCGCCCGTGGAGTGGGACGGGCCGTCCTTGAGGGCCTCGACATAGACCCGGGCCTCGCTGTGCACGACGGTGACCTTGCCGGTCACCGGGTCGGCCTTCTTCTTCGCCCGGGGGACCACGACCGGGTCCTTGGAGGCGAAGGTCTTGCCGTTCTTCTTGCCGGTGAAGAGCGTGCCGGCCGGGAACGTCTTCGGGCCGTCCGGGTCCTCGTTGTAGAGGATCATGAGGCCGCCGGCCTTCTTCACATCGCCGTTCAGCTTCTCGTAGCGCTGGGTGCCGCCGGCCACCAGGAGCTTGCCGTCCGGGAGCTGGGTGTGCCCGGAGCAGAAGAGGTCCTTGGGGGTGGGGATGTTCTTGAAGGTGTTCTTCTCCGGGTCCCACAGGACCGTGCGGAACGATTTCGCCCTGAAGTTCGCCGCGTTGTTGCCGGAGCCCGCGACCAGCAGCACCTTCCCGGTGTGCAGCAGGGCCGCGTGGATGGTGTTGATACGGAACTTCTGCGGGACGTCGACGACGTCCCAGTGGCCGTTGGCCGCCTTGTACTCGGGCCGGTTGATCTTGTACTGGTGGTACTGCTCCGAGGCGAAGCCGTAGAGAGCCGGCCCGTTCATCCCGGCCAGCGCGAGCACCACCGCCGTCGCTATCGCCACTCTGCGGGTGCGACGGCTCGGACGGTACTTCATGTGTGACGTCCCCCAAGGGCGATCTGCATGGTCTGTTCGGTGGTGGCGGCCGGCCCGGTGGCCCGGTCACCGGCCGGGGCGGCCGTCTTGCCGGCGTTCGCAGCGGCGGCCTCGCCGGCATCCGCAGCGGCGGCCTCGCCGGCGTCCGGAGCGGGCGGCCCCGCGCCCTCGGCCGGTTCCGGCGGACTCCCGCCGTCGGCCCCGGAGACGGCCGCACTCCGCTTCCGCTTCTCCTCGCGGACGGTCATCCGCCAGGCGACGATCGGCGCCGCGGTGATCAGCATCGCGAGCATCGCCCAGATGACCATCGCCGGATGGCTGTGCCCCAGGACGAACGAGGCGATCAGCGAGCCGCCGAAGATGACCAGGAAGAACAGATGCACCCGGAAGGTCCCGAAGAGCGTGTCGGGGCTGGACGAATCGCCCTTCGGCGTGACCACGAACTTGCTCTTGCGACGGAGCGCCGCGTCGAACAGCGACCGGGCGTAGATCGGCGCGGACAGCGCGGACATCACCATGCCGGCGACACCGCCGGAGCCCTCCGGCTCGTGCGGCGAGACATTGTGCCGCCGGTTCCAGACGTACAGGCCGATCTGCAGCGCCGAGGCGTTGCCGTACAGCATCATCCACACCGACGGGTCGATCTCCACGCCCGAGGCGCCCAGACCCAGGAACAGCGCACAACTCAGCGCCGCCAGAATCCAGTTCAGCGCCGACATCGGGTAGAAGATCACCATCATGCTGTAGTTCACGAGCCGGCCGAACGGCAGGGTGAACGGCGCCTTCCAGAACTGCTTGAGGATCGTCTCGTACGTCCCGCGCGACCAGCGCAGCTGCTGGGTGAAGAAGTCCGTCCAGGCCGTGGGCCCCTCACCGACCGCGAGCACGTCCGGGGTGTAGACCGAGCGCCACTTCTTCCCGGTCTGCGGATTGCGGTGCCGGTGTATCTCGAACCCGGTCGCCATGTCCTCGGTGATCGAGTCGTACAGCCCGCCGATCTGCTTGAGCGCGCTGATGCGTACGGCGTTGGAGGTGCCGACGAACATCGGCGCGCCGTAACGGTTGCCGGCCCGCTGGATCAGCGCGTGGAAGAGGAACTGCTGGGACTCGGCGGCCTTGGTGACGAAGGTGTCGTAATTGCCGTACACCTGGGGGCCGATGACGAAGCCCACATCCGGGTCGCGGAAGAAGCCCAGCATCCGCTCCAGGTAGTTGGGCAGCGGGACATGGTCGGTGTCGACGGAGGCGAAGTAGTCGTAGTCGTCGCCGTGGGCCGCCAGCCAGGCGTTGTAGTTGCCGTGCTTGGTCTTGGCGCGGTGCGGCCCCTTGGGCTGGTTCCACTCCGGGATGCCCTTACGGGAGAAGTGGTGCACGCCCAGCCGCCGGCAGACCTCCTTGACCTCGGGGTCGTCCCCCTCGTCCAGCAGCCAGATGTGCAGCAGCCCGCGGTGACGTATCTTCACCGCCGCCTCCAGGGTCTTCGTGACCATGGCGAGGGGCTCCTTGCCCGGCACGAAGGAGGTGAGGAAGGCGACCCGGGTCCCGCTCTCGGGGATGACCGGGACGGGGTCGCGGGCGACGAGGGTGGCGTGCGCGTTGGACAGCACGTTCATGCACCGGAAGAGTTCGATCAGCCCGATCGAGACCAGCATGACGGTGTCCAGCACCGGCAGGAAGTCGTAGGCGGGGTAGTCGCGTTCGGTCCAGTTGCCCGGCTGCATCAGCCAGACCAGCAGCCCGAACGAGAGCAGCGGCGCGGCACCGAGCATCAGGGCGGCCCGGATGCGGTGCGGCTCGTCGGCGAGCAGCGAGCGATAGCGGACCCGGAACGGCTTGTCCGGGTCCGGCTGGGTGAGTGGCCCGGCCAGTCTGCTGTAGTGCTCGTAGTCGTAACGCGGCAGCGGCTTGCGCTGGGTGCGCCGCTGCCGGTGCTGACGTGGCACACGCAGGCGCGCGGTGGCGGACGAATCGTACGAGTGCTGCGGCCGGGCACCCTCAGGTGGCGACGTCATGGGTCCATCCCCCCGCACGCGACTGAGCGCGTGCCGTGTGCTGATAGCCCGATTTCTCGGTCCCCTCGACCGACTCGGGCTCACTGGTCTCGGCCGTCCGCACCATCAGAACGGTGACGGCCATGTTCCGGTGTATGAGGAACGCCCCGTAATCCTGCCAAGCAGCGGGGTCCCCGCGTTCACATCACGCCACCGGGCGTATGCCTTTCTTCCCACTCCTGCGAACCCCGCCGCATTTCGACCGAGTTCCCTGGTCAGAGTGCCGAACGGCCCTGCCGATTGCAAGATGCAACACAAGGTATGAGTACCGGAAGTGGCAATATCCGGACGCCCGATGGCGCTGTGCGCAGGGCTTTGACCTGGAACGGCAGCTGATTTCCGGCTTGTTGACAGTTAGTGTCGGGATAACTGGAATGGCATACTCCGTCAACACAGAGTTACCTTTCCGGATAAAGGAGAACGCCCTTCGCCTGCAAAGTCCGACGGCAACTGGCAAGGAAATAAGGAGAGTCGACGGAATCGGGCCCGCGAGGGGCCACGATTTGCGGTTCGAGGCGTATGGGCCGAACCCTCAGGCCGGAGCCTTTGTGGCCCTGCGTGCGATTTGGAGCGGTATCTGAAGGAATTCACCCGCAAAACATGGGATGGGCAGATCCGCGCCGGATTCGGCACGAACCGCCGAATCCCGGTAAGTGACCTGCGAGTACGGCGAATTGGCTGAAGGTCAGGCCCGGCGCCCTGGTGGTCCGCGCCACGGTCCCGACAGGCGCAGCGCCCGCACTCGACGCCGCCGGCTCCGTCCCCGTCCGGGCCTGCCGGTGGCGTCACGCGACCTCCCTCGGAGCCTCACGGAGCCGTGCCGCCATGGAGTCGCGCGCCGCGCCGCCGTGAAGCCGTACGCCGTGCCGCCATGGAGTCGCGCGCCGTGCCCGCCGTGAGGCCGCACACCGCGACGCCGCGACCTCGCACACGCGTTCCCCCGCGGCCGCCCGCCCGGCAAGGGGCTGCTCCTCCCGGGCGACCGCCACCCGCGTGCCCCGAGGGGCCGCGGGTGACCTGGTGCGCCCACCCCGTAAGGGTGCGGGCATACGACTGAGGCCCCTCGCGTGGCGAGGGGCCTCAGTGTGTCGTGCGCCGCCAGGGACTCGAACCCCGGACCCGCTGATTAAGAGTCAGCTGCTCTAACCAACTGAGCTAGCGGCGCGTGCTGACCTGGAAAACTCTACACGACCTCGGAGGGTGCTCCGTACCCGCGACCGCGCACCTCACGCATCCACCCCCTGTGACCCTCGCCACTCGCGACGGGTGGGCGCTTGACCGAATCATCACCTAAGTGCGCATTCGTCCACTCTCTCCTCATGGGTCACCAATTGACCCGTCAACATGCGATATCGACGGCCGGTTGAGAGGCTGAGGCGAGCGCTGTGACGCAAGAACCGAACAGGGTCCAGAGGGCGCCGGCCATGGCGTCCGTCACTCCTCCTGTCCCTGTTGCAACCCCGCCCGCCACAGCTACGTCTGCCAGGACGCGCGCCCCGGACCGGGTCCCCGGGACTCGCCCCTCCGTCGGAAAGGTTGATCGTCGTGGTGTCGACAGCCAAGCGCACCCTTGAGATGCGGCTCCTCCTCGGGCCGGACGAAGCAGTTCCGGTGGCCGGCCGGTTCAGCTACCGCAGTGACCGCCCGTACGAGGTCGAGGTCGCCTTCATCAGCCGCGGCCAGACGGTCGCCACCTGGCTGTTCGCCCGCGAGCTGCTGCTGGCCGGGCTGCAGGACGAGGCGGGGGAGGGGGACGTACGGGTCTGGCCCTTCCGCCGGCCGGGGGAACCGCGCCGGGTCCACATCGAGCTGTCCACCGACGACAGCGTCTGCGAGCTCTCGGTGCGCGCGACGGAACTGACCGCCTGGCTGGAGCAGACCGTGGCGATCGTGCCGCCCGGCCACGAGGGCGGCTACCTCGACATGGATGCCCACCTGGCCCGGCTGTTCGCAGGGAAGTGCTGATGGGGGACACGGCGATCATGAAGACGACGACGGCCGGGCCGGTCGGCATGGCGGGCCCGATGACGACGGCAGACCTGAGGGCGGCGCCCGGGACGATGACGCCCGCCGACCCGGGGGTGACCGCCGGTCCGGTGACCGCGCCCGGGGCCGGCATACCGCCCGCCGCCGCCCCGCTGCCGGCCGCCCGCCGCCCCATGGGCCCCTGGCGGGCCGAAGCGGGCACCCAGGCGGCGGTCCGGGAGGGGGGTGAGCCGCCGCCCGCCGGGCGTACCGACGGGGACGCGGACGGTGGCGCCGACCCCGCCGCGGTCGCCCCGCACGACCCCTGCGCCCACGGCTTCCTGCCCGAGCGGCCGCCCGTCCGCTCCCTGATCGGGACCTGGACCCGGCTGGACGCCATGGCCCGCGCGGCCGCGATCGCGCCCGACCGGGAGGCCGCCGTCGCGCTCGTCGAACGGGCCCGCCGCGCCGACGAGTTGGCTGCCCTGCGGCAGCGCGTCTCCCGGCTCTCGCTGCGCAACGCGGAGGCCGCCGCCATGCGGATCGCGGTCATCGCGGTGTCCTGCGGCTGGTGCGGCATCGACCCCCAGGCACCGGCCGCACGGCAGGTCGCCGACGAGGCGTTCCTCGATCTCTGGGCGGCGATCGCGCACCGTATCGACCACGACCAGTTCGTCGCGCTGCCCACCCTCGCGCTCCACAACTGGGCCCCGGAACGCAAACCGCGCCGCCACATCCCCATCGACCAGCTGGCCCGCACCGAAGCCCTGGTGCCGATCGTCCGCTGGGCCCCGGAGGGCCAACCGCTCAGCCGGCTGGACCGGTTGATGCTGGCCGCGACCCGCCTGGAGGCGCACGGGATCTGGCTCTTCCGGCTCGCCGAAACCCTGGCGGGCCGCGCGCCCGACGACTCCTCCACCCCGACGGCGCTGCGCCGGCTGGTCCGGGTCCAGCACGCGCTGCGCACCCAGCTCCAGGCCGAGGCGGCGGAGCTGTCGGCCGCGCCGGCCACCCCGCAGCAGCGCGCGGTGCTCGGCGCGCTCGCCGGGCAGGGCGCCCTGGAGCCGCCGGTGCTCCAGGCCGCCGACGCGGTCCTGGGTATCGGCGCCCGGCGGATGCGGGAGGGCCGGCGGCAGCTGCTGCGGCGCCATCTCCCGGCGCAGCACCGTGCCTGGCTCAGCGCGATGGACCGCCACTGCGCCCCCGTGCGGACCCTCGCCCACCGCGGCGGCCCCGACGCCGCCGTCTACCGGGAGGCCCAGGAGTCCCTGATCGCCCTCCGCCGCACCTACACGGCACTGGTGCAGGCCGCGGCCCGCCCCACGACGGCCCCGCTCACCAGGGCGGCCTGACCCGACCATGCTCCGCGCCCGCGCCGCCCCCGTGAGCGGCCGGGCCGGGGCGGCCGGGCGTGAAGGCGTGCGGGCGCACAACGAAGTGGGCGTTCCCGGAGAACCGGAAACGCCCACTCGATACGTGCGCCGCCAGGGACTCGAACCCCGGACCCGCTGATTAAGAGTCAGCTGCTCTAACCAACTGAGCTAGCGGCGCGCGCTGACGAAAGAAATACTACCTGGTCGAGAGGGGTGCTCAGGACCACGGCCGGGAGGTGGTGCACCCGGCGCCGCCGGATCGGCGGCGCGGTGGCCCCCGGGCTCAGATCGCCAGGGACAGCAGGACCGGAGCGGCCTGACGGTTGAGGGTGTCGGCGGCCTGCCGCAGCCGGTGGGCGTGCTCCAGCGGCATGGACAGGGCCAGGCAGCCGACCGTCGCACCGGCGGTGATCGGCACGGCCGCGCAGACCGTGCCCACCGCGTACTCCTGGAGATCGAGCACCGGGACCGTGGGCGGCTGGCTGTCGAGCTTGTGGAACAGGACCTTCTCGTTGGTGATCGTCCGCGAGGTGAGCCGGGCGGTCTTGTGGCGGGAGAGGTGGTCCTTGCGGCCGTCGTGGTCGAGCTGCGCGAGCAGGCATTTGCCGACCGCGCTGGCGTGCGCCGTGCGGTGGAACTCGGCCCACTCGTTGACCTTGGGGGCCAGCGGTCCGTCGGCGTAGTGGAGGATCTTCACCTCGCCGTCGATGTACCGGCTGATGTAGACCGCCGCGCCGACCGAGTCACGCAGCTGGTCGAGGGTGAGCTGCAGCTTGTCGCGCAGCGCCTGGTCGCGGTCCCCGTCCGAGCCGAGGAGCAGGAGCGAGGCGCCGATGACGTACGCCCCGTCCGTGACCTGCTCGACATAGCCCTCGCGTCGCAGCATCGAGAGCATCTGGTCGAGCTGGCCCGGTGGCAGACCCGTCTCCCGGGCGATCTGCGCGTCGGTCACGCCCTCGGCGTGCCTGGAGACCGTTTCGAGTACGCGAAGGGCGTACTGCACCGAATGGAACGGCGCGGTCGGCTCGGGCTTCAGCGCCACGGTGTCCCCCTAGCAGGTTGTTACCGCTTGCGTCGTGACCGCCGTCGGTGGTCCCGGCCCGGGCTGGCGCGGCCGGTCCCGGACAACGGGGCTGCCCTCACGATAGCGGCCAACGGCCTTCAGGGGAGGGGGTCTTGACTGAAAAGAAGCGCGCCCCGGACAGCTGTACTGGGGGTGGGGACTTTGGCATATGCCAAGGTCACGGTTCCGGGGCACCGGCGGCTTGGTGCCGTACGGACCCGGCGCCCTGGTGCCCGGGCCGGGGAGCGGCCCGGCAGGGCGCGGAACCGGCCAAGGGCGGTGAGCCCCCGGTCAGGGGCTCACCACCCGGACTCGCGCCGTGACGCGTGCGGTTCAGAGCACGGCGCTCAGGAACTCCCGGGTCCGCTCGTGCTCCGGCGCGCTGAAGATCTGCTCCGGCGGCCCGAATTCGAGCACCCGCCCCGAGTCGAACATCATCACGCAGTCGGAGATGTCCCGGGCGAAGTTCATCTCGTGGGTGACACAGAGCATCGTGATGTCCGTGGTGTGCGCGATGTCCCGCAGGACGTCGAGCACCCCGGCCACCAGCTCCGGGTCCAGCGCCGAGGTCACCTCGTCCAGCAGCAGCACCTGCGGGCGCATCGCCAGTGCCCGGGCGATGGCGACCCGCTGCTGCTGGCCGCCGGAGAGCTGGGTCGGGTACTTGTCGAGATGCGCGGTCAGGCCCACCAGTTCGAGGAGTTCACGGGCCCGTTCCTCGGCGGCGTCCTTCTCCATCCCCAGGACGTGCACCGGCGCCTCGGTGATGTTCCGCAGCACCTTCATATTGGGGAAGAGGTTGAACTGCTGGAACACCATGCCGATGTTCTTGCGGACCTCACGGATGTGCTTCTCGCCGGCCGGGACGAGCTTGCCGCCCTTCTCCTCGTGCGTGAGGTAGTCGCCGCCGACCTTGATGGTGCCCTCGTCGGGCTTCAGCAGCGTCATCAGCAGCCGCAGAATCGTGGTCTTGCCGGAGCCCGAGGGGCCGATGAGGGTGACGTGCTTGCCGGAGTAGACGGTCATGTCCAGCGAGTCGAGCACCGTGTGGGTCCCGAACCGCTTGGTCACACCGTCGAAGCGGATCAGCTCGGCGCCGTCCACCGCCGGGTTGGTCGTTTCCTTCGCGTCTTTCGAGGGGTTGCTGTCAGCGGACAAGACGACGCTCCAGGGCTCGCAGGAGGAGAGAAGTGGGGTAGGAGATGACCACGAAGAGGATGCCGACGACGGTGATCGGCTCCAGGTAGTCGAAGGTGGTGGCGCTGATGCTGTTCGCCTGGAAGAGCATGTCGGCGACGGTGATACCGGCCAGCAGCGGCGTGTCCTTGAACATCGCGATGACGTAGTTGCCGAGCGCGGGCACCACCCGGCGGAAGGCCTGCGGAAGGATCACCGCGGTCCAGGTGCGCCGGCGCGGCAGGTTCAGCGCCGTGGCGGCCTCCCACTGGCCGGGCGGCACGCCGTCGATGCCGGCGCGGTAGACCTCGGAGGTGTACGTCGAGTAGTGCAGGCCCAGGCCGATGACGCCCGTGGTCAGCGGCGTGAAGGTGAGCCCCCAGCCGGGCAGCACGAAGAACAGGAAGAACAGCTGCACCAGCAGCGGGGTGTTGCGGACGAACTCGACGAAGACGCTGACCGGCCAGGTCACCCAGCGGCTGCGCGCCCGCAGGGCCAGCGCCCACACCAGCCCGAGCGCGAAGGAGACCAGCGAACCGTAGATCGTCGCCTGGACCGTGATCCACAGCCCTTTGAGGATCTCGGGCATGATCTCGCCGATGTAGCTCCAGGACCAGTTGTTCACGGCTTTCCTCCGGTGGCCAGTGCCTCGGGGCCCTGCTTCTCGACGGGCAGTTTGCGGGAGAACCAGCCCTCGCCCTTGGGCACCGACCGGCCGACCGACGCCTTGGCGCGGCGCTCCAGCACCCGCATGATCCGGGTCAGCACGAACGCGACCGCGAAGTACAGGACGAGGATGATTCCGTAGATCTCGGCGCTCTGGCCCGTCGACAGCCGGGCGAGCTTGGCCTGGAAGGTGAGTTCACCGATGGACAGCAGCGACGCCAGCGCGGTGCCCTTGAGCAGCTCGATCAGCAGGTTGTTGAACGGCGGCATCATCTCGGGGACGGCCTGCGGCAGGATCACCTTCCGCAGCCGCTGCCAGGGCGTGAAGCTCAGCGCGATGGCCGCCTCCTGCTGGGCGGGGGCCACCGCCTGCACCGCGCCGCGGACGACCTCGGAGCCGTACGCGCCGTACGACAGGCCCAGCGCCAGGGTGCCCGCCCAGATGCCGACCAGCTGCCAGCCCAGCAGCGGCAGCGCGAAGAACAGCCAGAACATCAGCACCAGTGCCGAGGTGCCGCGGAAGAACTCCACATAGATGCCGGACAGAATGCGGACGGTCCGGAACCGCGAGGTGCGTGCCAGACCGATACCGAAGGCGACGGCGGCGGCCAGCGCGGCGCTGTAGACCATCAGCTGGACCGTGATCCACAGCCCTTCGAAGAAAAGCTCCCACAGTGCGCCGGTCACTTCTTACAGAGCTCCTTCGCCGTGAGGTCGGTCATGAACTCCTTGGTGAAGCCGTACGGCTTGGCGATACGCAGGAGTTCGCCGCTCTTCTTCATCTTCTGCAGCTCGTTGTTGAAGGCGTCGCGGAGCTTGGTCTCACCGAGCCGGAAGCCGTAGCCGCCGCCGTCCCGCTGGGGTTTCCCGTCGACCTCCGGCGTGAACGGCGGGGTCATCTCCACCTTGGGGTGCCCGCCGGTCTTCAGCGCCTCGATCATGGTCAGCGCGGTGCCGGCGAAGACGTCGATACGGCCCGCTTCCAGGGCCTCCATTCCGGCGATCTGGTCACCGTAGGTCTGGATCTCGTCCTTCTTGACACCGTTGCCGACCGCGTAGTCGATCTCCGCATAGCCGATACCGGAACCCATCCGGTATTTCCCCTTGGCGATGTCCGCGTAGGAATGGATGTTGTCCGGGTTCCCCTTGCGTACGAGGAAGGCGTCCTTGCTCTCGTAGTCCGGGTCGGAGAAGAGCACGGCGGCACACCGGGCCTTGTTGATGAACATGCCCGCGACGATCACGTCGTACTGGAAGGAATGGAGGCCGGGTACCAGTGCGCCGAATTCCACCGGTACCGGTTCGAAATTCTTGACGCCCAGCCGCCGGAAGATGGTCTTGGCGACGGCCGGGGCCTCGCCGGTCAGTTCGCCCTTGCTGTTGATCGAGGCATAGGGCGGTTCGCTGGCGATTCCCATGCGGACGGTGCCTTTTTTCCGCAGGTCCTCGAGGAGGTGTCCGCCGCCGGTCGCGCCCGAGACGTCGACCCGTGAGCAGCCCGTGGCCGCTCCCATCGCACCCGTCGCGCCGAGCGCCGCTACCCCCGCGAGCAGCGAGCGGCGGCGGATGCCGCTTGCCAGTTTTCTCTTGATCATTTTGGTGTTCTCCTGTGGTGGAGCCATGGGCGCGCGGCTACCCGAACGCCTCACACATATGCCGATCGTTTCCAGCCCTTGATAGAAGCGCCGCGGACTTGTTCCGTACGCCGGTATTGCCCACCTACGATCGGGGCATGACCGATCGCTTCATCGAAGTCTCCCTGGACAAGCGCGGCGTGAGCTGCACGGCCAAGTTGCTCGACGACCGCGCGCCGATCACCTGCAATGCCGTGTGGGACGCCCTCCCGCTCGGCGGCGACGTCTACCACGCCAAGTACGCGCGCAATGAGATCTACGCCCTGCTGGCGCCCTTCGCTCCCGAGGAGCCGCCGCTGGAGAACCCGACGATCACCCCGATCCCCGGCGATCTGTGTTACTTCACCTTCACCGACACCCAACTGGGCACCAAGTCCTACGGTTACGAGAGCCAGGCGGCCCACCAGGGCCGCACCACCGTCGTCGATCTCGCGCTGTTCTACGAGCGCAACAATCTACTGATCAACGGCGATGCGGGCTGGGTGCCGGGCATCGTGTGGGGAAGTGTCGTCGACGGGCTGGACCGGATGGCCGACGCCTGCCAGGACCTGTGGCGGGCCGGCGCGCTGGGGGAGACCCTCAGCTTCCGGCGGGCCTAGCGGCGGGCGGCGCGGGGATCGCCGCGGTCCCCGCCTCGTAGAGGGCGTGTGCGGCGCGCAGCACCAGTGCGTCCGCGTGCCGCGCGCCGACCAGCTGGACGCCGATCGGCATCCCGTCGGCGTCCACCCCGCAGGGCAGCGACGCGGCCGGCTGCTGGGTGAGGTTGAAGGGGTAGGTGAACGGCGTCCAGCCCGTCCAGCGGGTGTGGGCGGAGCCGGGCGGGACCTCGGTGCCCGCCGCGAAGGCGGTGAGCGGCAGGGTCGGCGTCACCAGCAGGTCGTAGGCGCTGTGGAAGCGGCCCATGGCCTGACCGAGCGCCATCCGGGTGTCGACCGCGGCGAGATAGTCCAGCGCGCTGTAGCGGGCGCCCTGCTCGCAGACCTCCCGCAGCCCCGGGTCGAGCAGCGCCCGCTCCGCGTCGTCCAGATGCTGCACCACCCGGGCCGCGCCGCTGAACCACAGCGTGTGGAAGGCCTCCACCGGGTCGGTGATGCCGGGGTCGATCTCCTCGACGACCGCCCCGAGCCCGGCGAGCGTGCCGACGGCCGACCGCACCGCCGCGGCGATCTCCGGCGCCACCGGCACGTCCCAGCCGAGCGACGGGCTGAAGGCCACCCGCAGCCCGGAGACCGGACCGGCCAGCGCCTCCCGGAACGAGCCGGCGGCCGGGCCGAGCTGGGACCAGTCCCGCCAGTCCGGCCCGCAGATCACCTCCATCATCAGGGCGGCGTCCGCCGCGTCCCGGGTCATCGGCCCGACGTGCGCCAGGGTCCCGAAGGGGCTCGCCGGATAGAGGGGCACCCGCCCGTACGTCGCCTTGAGCGCGAAGATCCCGCAGAACGACGCGGGGATGCGCACCGAGCCGCCGCCGTCCGTGCCCAGGCTCAGCGGGCCCGCGCCGAGCGCCACCGCCGCCGCGCTGCCGCCGCTGGAGCCGCCCGCGGTGCGTGCCGGGTCGTACGGATTGCCCGTCACCCCGTGCCGCGGACTGTCGGTGACGCCCTTCCAGCCGAACTCCGGGGTGGTGGTCTTGCCGACGAACACCGCGCCGGACTCCCGCAGCCGGGCGACCGACGGGGCGTCCTCCTCCCACGGCCCCCCGGCCCGCACCGTGCGCGAACCGCGCAGCGTCGGGGTGCCCCGGGTGAGGATCAGGTCCTTGACGGTCACCGGCACCCCGTCCACCGGCCCGGCCGGCTCCTTGGCCCGCCAGCGCGCCGCCGACTCCGCGGCGTCGGAGAGCGCCGCGTCCGCGTCGATCCGGGTGAAGCAGTTCGTCGCGGCCTGCGCGGACTCGGCGCGTTCCAGCACCGCCCGGACCGCCTCGACGGGGGAGAACTCGCCCGTCGCGTACCCGGCCGTGAGACGGGTGGCGGTGAGGTCGGCGAGGTGGGTCGGTTCGGTGGTCATGCGTCCTCCGAGCGTCGGCCGCCCCGGGCGGGACGGCGGTGGGGGGAGCGCGGCTGCCGCGCCGGGGCCCGGCAGCCGGCCCCGTCACTGCACCGGCACGTACCCGAGCCGTTTGTCGACGAGGTTGTCCAGCGGCTCGCCCGCCGACCACCGCTCGAAGTTGTCCTGGAACTGCTCGGCGAGGGCGTCCCGCCAGCCCAGGGTGTCGCCGCTCATGTGGGGCGAGACGATCAGGTGCGGGACGTCCCACAGCGGGCTGTCCGCGGCGAGCGGCTCCTCCTCGAAGACGTCCAGCGCCGCCGCCGCGATCCGCCACTCGCGCAGCGCCGCGACCAGCGCGTCCTCGACCACCATCGGCCCGCGCCCGACGTTGATGAACCGGGCCCGCGGTGACATCAGGGCGAACGCCGCCTTGTCGAACAGGCCCCGGGTGGCCTCGGTCAGCGGCGCCGCGCAGATCACCCAATCCGCCTGGGGCAGCAGGCCGTTCAGCGCGTCACTCGCGTGTACCAGACCGAACCGCGGATCGTCCGGGCGCTCCCGGCGGCCGACCAGGTCGACCTTGACACCCAGTGCCAGGAGGGTGGTGCCGATGGCCCGGCCGATCGGCCCGGAGCCGACCACCACGGCCCGGCTGCCGGCCAGCCGCAGCGTCTCCCGGTGCCGCCACCGCCGCTGCCGCTGGAGCTCCCAACTTCCGTAGAAGTCCTTGGCCATGGCGATCACGAGCCCGGCCACGTACTCTGCGATCGGCTGCTCGAAGACCCCCCGGGCGTTGGTCACCAGGGTGTCGTCGGCGACCAGTGCCGGGCACAGGAGCTGATCCACACCGGCGCTCGCGGTGTGCACCCAGCCCGGCCTGGGGCCCTTCTCCGGCCAGGCTCTGCGGATCGCGTCAGAGGTGAAGTCCCAGGCCAACAGCACGTCGGCGGTGGGCAGTCGGTCGGCGAGCGAGTCCTCATCGGTGAAGATCACCCGCGCCCGGCCGGCGAGCCGGTCCAGCTTCGGCGGCGGGTCGGAACCGAGGACGAGGACGGTGCTTTCGGTCATAGCCAGAAACCGTTCTGAAACGTCAGCCCCTTTCACTGGAAAGGGGCGCCGGCAGATGCCTGAGATGCGAGGATTGACCACGCTAGGAAGTCGTATCTACCGTGTCAACAACGGCTCTGTACCGACGTCCCGGCTTGCTCCGGTTGCACCTCATCCCCGGCCACTGGCCTGGCCATTCCAGCCCTTCGTTTCTTCTAGGGGCCTTCATGGACGTCTCTTTTCTGGGTGGCCCACAGCCGCAGCTCGGCGTGGGCGTCGTCGCTCCCTTCGACTTCGCGCTCGACCGAGAGCTCTGGCGCTGGGTGCCCGACGACGTGTCCCTCCACCTCACCCGCACCCCTTTTGTACCCGTCGAGGTCAGTCTCGATCTGGCCCGGCTGGTCAGTGAGCACGAAACGCTGGACGCCGCCGTCCAGGCGCTGTGTGCGGTATCACCGCAGGTCATCTCCTATGCCTGCACCTCCGGCAGCTTCGTCGGAGGGGTCGCGGGCGAGCGGGCCATGTGCGCGGCCATGGTCCAGGCGGGGGAGGTTCCCGCCCTCACGACCTCGGGCGCACTGATCGAAGCACTGCGCGAGATCGGCGCCCGGCGCATCGCCGTGGTCACGCCCTACACGAAGTCCGTCACCGACTCCCTGGAGGACTATCTCGGCGAGGCCGGCATCACGGTCACCGGCCGCGCCTATCTCGGGCTGACCCGGCACATCTGGAAAGTGCCGTACCGCGATGTCGTCGACATGGCCCGCGCGGCCGTCGTCGGCGGCGCCGACGCCCTCTTCATCAGCTGTACGAACCTGCCGACGTACGACGTCATCCCGCAGCTGGAGGCCGAGCTGCGGATGCCGGTGCTCTCCGCCAACCAGGTCACGATGTGGGCGGCGCTGCGCGCCATCGGCGTCCAGGCGGTGGGCCCGTACCAGGCGCTGCTCGATCCGGTGGCCCGGCGCGGCCCGGCCGCGATGACCGGAACGACGGGCGGTCCCGGGGAGGGAGTGCCGGGGGCCACCCCGGAGGCGGCCTTCGCCGGACCCCCCGCCCCGCCGGAGGGCGAGCCGCTCGACGGACTTGATCCGCCGCCGTATCCGCCCGATGACACGGGAGGTCTGCCCCCGGTCTGAGGCCGGTCCGAACCCGCCCCCACCCCGGATGCTGCCGGCGTCGTCCGCTACGCCGGCAGCACTCCTGCCCCGCGTCACCGCACCACCCGTGAGCGCATCCGCACCCACGAACCCCCTGCACCCGCAGCCGTACACGCAAGGGAGATCTGCATGGCATCGGTCGGCTTCCTCTACCCCGGTCACTCGGCCGAGGACGACTACCCACGGCTCGAGGAGCTTCTGGGCGGCGGGGTCAGCCTGCCGCTCGTCCACACCGACATCGGGGAGGACGCCCATCGCGTCGACGCGCTGCTGGAGATGGGTTCCGCCGGGCGGCTGGCCGCGGGGGTCGACGAGCTCAAGGAGCGCGGCGCCGAGGCGGTCGTCTGGGCCTGTACGAGCGCCAGCTTCGTCTTCGGCTGGGAGGGCGCCCATGAACAGGTCAGGGAGCTGTCCGCCACCGCCGGCCTGCCCGCCTCCAGTACGTCCTTCGCCTTCGCCCACGCCGTCCAGGCGCTGGGCGCCCGGCGGGTCGCGATCGCCGCGACCTACCCCGACGACGTGGCCGAGCGCTTCCACGGCTTCCTGAAGTCCGCCGGTGCGGAGGTGGTCTCGACCCGCGGCAGCGGCATCATCACCGCCGCCGAGGTCGGCACCTGGGGGGCCGAGGAGGTGCTGGCGCTGGCCCGTGCCGGTGACCACCCGGACGCCGAGGTGGTGCTGCTGCCCGACACCGCGCTGCACACCGCCGCCCACCTCCCGGCGCTCGAAGCCGAGCTGCGCAAGCCGGTGCTCACCGCCAATCAGGTGACGGCCTGGGAGGGGCTCCGGCTGCTCGACCGGACGATCAACTGCCCGGCGCTCGGCACCCTCTTCTCGCGGAGCGCGTACGCCTAGGCACCCCGTACGGGAGCGCCCCGCCGACCGCGGTGCCGTGCCGGGCTCCTGACCCGGGAATAAGTGGAGACGCTCTCCGGTTGTCCTCCTCGCAGACCACCGACGCGAGGAGGACCGCACCGTGAGCGGCGCAGACGAGGAGACCCGGAGCAGCGGCGAGCCGGCCGGGGACGACGGGATACGGGGCACCGCCCGGGGCACCGCACCCGTCCCGCTGTCGGTGCTCGACCTGGTGACGGTCGGCGCCGGCAGCACCGCCTCCGCCGCGGTGCGCACGGCCGTCGACATCGCCCGTACGGCCGAACGCCGCGGCTTCCACCGCTACTGGGTCGCCGAGCACCACTCCATGCCCGGCGTCGCCTCGTCCTCGCCCGCGGTGCTGCTCGCCCACCTCGCCGCGCACACCACCCGCATCCGCCTCGGCTCCGGCGGCGTGATGCTGCCCAATCACGCCCCGCTCGTCATCGCCGAGCAGTTCGGCACCCTGGAGGCGATGGCTCCCCGCCGGATCGACCTCGGCCTCGGCCGCGCGCCGGGCACCGACGGTGCCACCGCCGCCGCGCTGCGCAGGACCGAGCGGCTGCACGAAGGGGCGGACGACTTTCCGCAGCAGCTGGCCGAGTTGACCCGCTTCCTGGACGACTCCTTCCCCGACGGCCACCCGTACGCCAAGATCCACGCCGTCCCCGGCCCGGTCCAGGCCACCTCACCGGGCGGTGTCCAGGACACCCACCGCCCGCCCCTCTGGCTGCTCGGCTCCTCCGGCTTCAGCGCCCGGCTGGCCGGCTCCCTCGGTCTGCCGTTCGCCTTCGCGCACCACTTCTCCGCGGCCAACACCCTCCCCGCGCTGGACCTCTACCGCTCCTCCTTCCGCCCCTCCGCGGTGCTGGCCGAGCCGTACGCCCTGATCGGGGCCGCGGCGCTGGCCGCCGAGTCGGAGGAGGAGGCCCGCCGCCAGGTCCTGACCGGCGCGCTGTCCATGCTCCGGCTGCGGACCGGACGCCCCGGCCTGGTGCCCGCCCCGGAGGAGGCAGCGGCCCATCCCTTCAGCGAGGTGGAGCGGAACTTCGTCGACAGCTGGCTCGGCAATGTCGTCCACGGCACCCCGGACGCCGTCCGCCAGGGCCTGGACGACCTCGCCAAGCGCACCGGCGCCGACGAGCTGATGATCACCGCCAACGCCCACGGCGGCGCGGCCCGGCTCCGCTCGTACGAGCTGATCGCGGACGCGTACGGCCTGCCGGAGTAAGGGCGTCGTGCGGGGTGGCCGCGGCCGGCGGTGATTCCGCCGGGCGCCCTGCGCGGACGGGTTCTCCTCCCGCCCGCGCCCGGTGTGCCCCCGGGCCGCGGACCCGCCCTCAGGCGCCCGTGTGCCGGCCCGCGTCGAGGAGGGCCTCGACGCGGTCGGGGGCGACGGGGCGGGAGTAGAGCCAGCCCTGGCCGGTGTCGCAGCCGATCCGGCGGAGCCGTTCGGCCTGCTCGGCGCTCTCCACGCACTCGGCGGTGACCGTGAGGCCGAGCCGGTGCGCCAGCGCCACCAGCGCCTCCACGATCATCTCGTCCGCCGGGTTGGGGTGCTCCTGCGAGCGGAAGCCGCGGACGAAGGACCCGTCGAGTTTCAGCACGGAGACCGGGAGGCGGCTGAGGTAGGCGAGGTTGGAGTAGCCGGTGCCGAAGTCGTCGATGGCGATCCGTACGCCCATGTCGCTGAGGGCCTGCAGGGCCTGGAGCGGCCGGCCGGCCGAGCCCATCACCGCGGACTCGGTCAGCTCCAGCTGCAACAGCTCCGGCGGCAGCCCGGTCTCGGCGAGGATGCCGGCGACGTCCGCGACCAGGTCGGAGTCCCACACCTGACGTACGGCCACGTTGACGCTGACGAACAGCGGCTCGCCGGGGTGCGCCAGCTGCCAGGCGCGCGCCTGGTGGCAGGCCCGCTCCAGCACCCAGCGGCCCAGCTCGACGATCGCGCCGTTCTCCTCCGCCAGGGCGATGAACCGATTCGGCGACAGCGTCCCGAACTGCGGGTGCCGCCAGCGCACCAGCGCCTCCACGCCCTGCGCGCGGCCGTCGCCCAGCCCGACCAGCGGCTGGTACTCCAGGGTGAACTCGCCGCGGTCGACGGCCGGGCGCAGGGTGCTGGAGAGCGCCTGCCGGGTCATCCGGTGGGCGTTGCGCTCCGGGTCGAAGAGCGTCCAGCGGGCCTTGCCGTCCTCCTTGGCCCAGTACAGCGTGGTGTCCGCGGCCTGCATCAGGCCCGTCGCGGTGGTGCCGGTGGCGGTCCGCTCCACGACGCCGATGCTCGCCGACACCGACAGCCGCTGCCCGGCCAGGTCGAACGGGCGCTGCAGGGTGTCCAGCACGCACTGGGCCAGCTCGGCGAGCTGGTCGGTGCCGGTGGAGTCCTCCACCAGAAGGGCGAACTCGTCACCGCCGAGCCGGGCGACCAGGTGCTCGCCACGGCCCGGCCCGCGCTCCGCGGCGCTCTCCGCGCAGCGCGTCAGCCGCTGGGCCACCGCGCTCAGCAGCCGGTCGCCGACGCGGTGCCCGAGGGTGTCGTTGACGGCCTTGAAGCCGTCCAGGTCGAGGTAGCACAGCCCGATCCGGCCGGTGCCGGACGGTTCGACGGAGGCGGTCTCCAGGGCGGCGGAGAGCCGCTCGAAGAACAGCGCCCGGTTGGGCAGCCGGGTCACCGGGTCGTGCATCTGGAGGTGCCGCAGCCGGGCCAGCAGGTCGTGCCGGTCGCTGATGTCCGCCACCGACAGCAGCATCCGCTCCTCGCCGCTGAGCGGCTCCGGGGTGAGCGGCTCGACGGTCACCTCCACCCAGACGGAGTGCCCTTCGGGGTGTTTGAGGCGGCGGGTGCAGCGCATCCGGTCGCTGCGGCCGCACAGCACCTCGCGGTAGGCGGTCCACACCCGCGGGTCGGCGCCGAGGTCGGTGAGGTCCGCCGCGGTGGCCGCGACCAGCTCGGCCGGGTCGGTGCCGACCAGCTCGCCGAAGGCCGGGTTGGCGGCGAGGACCAGGCCGTCGCGGTTGAGGACGGCCATCGCCACCCGCGCCGCGTAGAAGGTGGCGCGGTAGTCGCCGAGGGAGGCGGCGCTGTCGTCGCCGGTGCCGCCGGGGGCGGGCCGGGTCTCGGTGGATTCTTTGGTCGTATCCTCACGCTCCGTCACTGAGGGGAGCGTCGCTCCGGGCGTGCGGCCCGGGCTGTCGGGGTGTCCGCTCACTGCTCGCTCCCGCGTGGCGCTGTCTCGTGATGGAGGGGGTCTCGCGCTGGAAAGTGTGGCGATCATAGAGGCTGGCACGACGGCCGATCCAGCGACGCTGCCGTGATCGCCCGCCCGCGTGACGGAACTTCAGCCATTTCTGCTCGGCTCTGTTCGTACGGATTGCCCCGATGGTCGTTTGTGACTTTCCGTTAGGGGACGGCCAAGACGCGCCGGTCACTCGTCCGGACCTTCAAAACGGGACGAATAGCATTAAATCGCCACAGGGTAGATGAGGTCTCCGAATCCGTCCCTGGAGGTATGTGTGCCGCGCGCCCAGACACCCGGCGGGGTGGAACGCCGCAGCCTGCGGCGGGTCGCGGCCGTTTTCACCTCGCTGAGCGCGCTGATCGCGACCTCCATCGTGGCCGGGCCCGCCACCGCCTCCGAAGCCGCGCTCCCGTGCGCCCTGGGACGCACCGACGCGCACCACTCCGAGGGCGTCGACAGCTGGAACGGGGCCTATCCGCGCCCGGACCGTCCGCTCAACGCCGTCATGATCTATCTGTCCTTCCCGGACTCCCGGCCCCTCTCGGCGCCCCAGGAGCTGTCCCGCGACTACTTCCCCGCCACCTCCGGCTTCTTCGAGCGCGCCTCGTACGGGAAGTTCCGGCTGCGCCCGCACGTCCACCGCCGCTGGGTGCGGATGCCGCGCCCGTCCTCCGCCTACGGGATACAGCGCGACTGGGACGCCGCCCGGCGCTCGTCCTATCTGCACGACGCGGTCACCGCCGCCGACCCCTCCATCGACTTCAGCCGCTACGACGTGGTCTATTTCGTCGCCGACCCGGACGCCCCCGGCGTCGACTCGGACGCCACCAAGGTCGTCAACCTCGACCGGCCGATGCACGCCGACGACCACGACCTGCGCCGGTTCGTCACGGTCTTCGAGCAGAGCCCGCCGGACCGCAACGTCCTCGCCCACGAGACCGGGCACGTCTTCGACCTGCCGGACCTCTACCACCGGCCGGAGGACGGCAAGGGCGACTGGGACACCCACGTCGGGGACTGGGACCTCATGGGAAGCCAGTTCGGACTGGCGCCCGACCCGTTCGCCTGGCACAAGTGGAAGCTGGGGTGGATCGCCGACAGCCAGGTGGACTGCGTCGATCTGACCGGGCCCGTCATGCACTCGCTGCGGCCGCTGGCCGCGCCCAGGGAGTCCCGGGCCCAGCGCCGGCCGCGGCTCCTGGTGGTCCGTACGGGGCCCGACAGCGCACTCGCCATCGAGGCACGCGGTGCCATGGGCAACGACCGCTCGCTGTGCACGGAGGGCGTCCTGGTCTACCGGGTGCACAGCCGGACGGCCTCCGGGTCGGGCCCCGTGCAGGTGCTCGACGGGCACCCGGCCACCTCGGCCTGCTGGGGCACCTCCGTCTACCCGCCGCTCGCGGACGCGCCGCTGGGCGTCGGCGAGAGCATGGACGACACCGAGGACGGCGTCCGTATCCAGGTCGAGGGCCGGACGGCCGACGGCGACTGGGCGGTGAAGGTGAGCCGCGGCTGACCGCGCCGCCCCCCGATGCCCCGCCAAGGAAGCACAACGAAGAAGGCCCCCACCGGAGTGGAGGCCTTCGACCGTCTGTGCGCCGCCAGGGACTCGAACCCCGGACCCGCTGATTAAGAGTCAGCTGCTCTAACCAACTGAGCTAGCGGCGCCTGCTGACGGGGAAAACATTAGCATCCTGGTCGGGGAGGACAAAAATCGGTTTCGCTCAGCCCGCGGTCAGCAGCGAAACCGGGTGCTGAGCTGCGGCTTCCGGCGCCGGCCCGGCCATCGAGCGGGCCGCGCGGACACAGGCCCAGAGCAGGACGTCGGGGCCGGGCAGCCAGGGGTGGCGGACATCCGGCGCCACCAGCCAGCGGGAGACGGACGGGGCGGCCGGGTCCTCGTCGGCCGGGGCACCGGCTCCCGGCGCCCGGTCCGCGGCGGGGCGGCGGGGGTGCAGCGGCGGGACGGTCACCGCGTCGCCGCTGCCGTGGCACAGCAGCGGCGGGACGGCGGTGGCCCACTCCTCCCACGCGAGCAGCGCCGGCAGCCGCTGGGCCGTGCCCGGGGCGGTGAACAGCAGGATGCGGCCGCGGTGCGCCGCCACCGGTCCCGAGCCGGGCCCGGTGGACCATAAGCGGTCCACCATGCGCCGCCCGAAGAGCGCCGGGGCGTTGATCACGTCGAAGGCGGTACCGCAGGGCAGCACGCTGGGCGCGGACGGCCGGGTGGCCCACAGGGTGTGCATCTCGTCCGGGTGGGGGCTGGCGGAGGCGAGCCAGTCGGCGCCCGCGAGGGTGACGTACGCCGCGGTGGGAAAGGCCAGGGTACGGGGGGTCTCAGGCAGCCAGTCGCTCATGGGGACAGGTCTACCCAGCCGGCACACCGGGACTTGCCTGATTGGCGGAAAACGGGACGGGGCGGTGGGGGAGCCGGTATCTTTCCCCCCTTGCATATGCCAGCGGCTCATGATCATGGACCATGAGCCGTCGTGGGGCGCGTCGGGCGGGCGGGTTTCGTCGGGGGCCGGCGGGCGGGGCCGGGGGCGGTCAGTCCATGTCGCCCGGGAGGGTGCCGCCGCTCCGCATCAGGCTGCGGCCGAACTCGATCATCTTCTGCGCGTAGTCCTCGGTCCACTCCGCCTGCTCGGCGAGCGCGGCCAGCGGCAGCCGGTCGAACCGGCTGGGGTCGGACAGCTGGGCCGCGGCCAGCGCCTGGAACTCCGTGGCGCGGTCGGCCGCGGCGCGGAAGGCGAGGGTGAGTTCCGTGGCGCGGCCCAGCAGCTCGCGCGGGTCCTCCATCGACTCCAGGCCGAAGAAGTGCTCGGGGTCGGTGACGGCCTCGGGCGGCTCGAAGAGCAGCTGCGCGGGCTTCAGCCGCCGTGGTCCGGGCGCCGTACCACGCGGGTCGGGAGCCGGTCGCGGCTCGGACATGTACCTACCTCCAGATCGTGTGCCGCATTCCATTGTCCCGCCGTGCGCAAGTGGGCCCGGGGGAGTGGCCGTACGGCCCGCGGGCCCCACGGCACGGGACGCCCTAAGGACGCCAGGTCACCCGGTGTTCCGCGAGATGGGCGAGCACGGCGTGGTTGGCCTCCCAGCCGTCCGGGAACTTGACCGTGACGCCCAGGCGGACCGGCTCCGTCGAGGGGTGTTCGTCCAGCAGGTCGGCGACGCCCGCGCGGCAGACCACGATGCAGGCGTGCCGGTGGCGGGAGGCGAGCACACACAGCCGGCCGGTCTCCAGATGGAAGGCGGTGGCGTCGGGCCGGCCGGACAGGGGGTGCAGGACGACCGTGACATCGAACTCGCGGCCCTGGAGACGGTTGGCGGTGTCCACCGCGACACCCGTCACCCCCAGGTCGGCGAGCGCGGCGCGGACCGCCGCCGCCTGGTCCCGGTGGGCGGTGCCGACCGCGATCCGGGCGGCCGTCAGCGGTGCCGGGTCGGGCGCGGCCGGAGCCCCGTGGGCCTCGGCGGTCGTGGCGCCGCCGCGGTCGAGGAGGCGGCGCACCACCTGGGCCACCGCGCGGACCGCCTCCGGGTCCGTACGCGGCGTATGGCGGGCGGGCAGCTCCAGCAGGCCCCAGCCGGACTCGGCGGCCTCGTCCAGCACGCGGTCCACGCCCGAGCCGTCGCCCGTCACCCCGAACGCCAGCCGCCGGTCGCCGGGGCCGGTGCCGCTGCGGAACGGGGTGTACGGATAGAACGCGGCGGAGACCAGCGGCGCCGCCGAGGCGGGCAGCCGCCAGGACACCGGCAGCCGGTGCTGCGGCAGATCGGGGTTGTGCGCCAGGAGGGTGGACACCGCGCTCGACGACGGGTCGTAGGCCAGCCCCGCCCACTGCTCGGCGCCGACCACGCTGAAGGGGTCCAGCTGGCCCGGGTCGCCGACGAACAGCGCCCGTTCGAAGAGCCCGGCGACGCTCAGCAGCGCGTCGGAGCGCATCTGGTAGGCCTCGTCCACGATGGCGTGCCGCCAGGGCTCGTCGACCTTGGTGTACGCCCACTTCGCGGCCGTCGCGACCACGATGTCCATCCCGGCCAGGTCGGCGGCCTTCGCGGAGGTACGGACCGCGGGCAGCTCGGCCAGCGCCGGGTCGAACGCGCCGGGCTCACTGCTGTGCAGCCGGCCGACCGGCAGCTCCGGGTCCTTCTCCGCGAGCCGCAGCACGAGGTCGTCGACCTGGGCGTTGGTCTGCGCGACCACCATCAACGGACGTCCGGCGGCGGCCAGTTCGCGGGCCGCCCGCACCACGAGGGTGGACTTGCCGGCGCCGGGCGGGGAGTCCACGACCACGCCGCGCCGGGTGCCGTGCAGGGTGTCCCGGAGGATCGTGTCGGTCGCCGCGGCGGCCGCGGCGGCGGGGTCGAAGGGACCGGCCGGGGTGGCTCCCCCACTGCCGGAAGGGCGGGGGAGGTCTCCCCGTGGGTCCTGAGTGGCCGTCATACGGGAGCGTTCTCCAGTGCGGTCGCGGGCCGGGTACGGGTCACAGGAAGTCCTCCGCGGTCACCGGGTCGGGGGCGGGGTGCGGCAGGTCCGCGGCGCCGGGCGGCGGGCCGCCATGGGTCCACGGGGTGTCCTCGGGGTCGGGCAGCCCCGGGCCGCCGCGCGGGGCGTGCTCGAACAGCGTCCAGCACACCGTGTCGTCCGGCTCCGGCACCGAACCGGGCTCCGGGGTCTTCCCGCGCCCCATCCCGCCCGTCAGCCGCACCACCAGCACCCCCGGCTCCTCGTCGGCCGCCACGCACTCGGCGGTCTGGGCCTTCCCGTCCGGCAGCGCGCGGTGCAGCCTGCCGCCCCCGGACAGCTGCGGCCGGTCCTCCGTCCGGAGCGTCACCAGCGGGCGCGGCATCGGGCGCCGGCCCTCGGAGAAGGCCATCTCGACGGCGGTGACCGTGCCCTGGAACGCCTCCCCGGTCAGCCGGCGGCCCGCCATCACCAACGGGTCGTCCAGCGCCTCCTGGGCGTCCAGCTGGGCCTGCGCGGTCTCCCGTGTGGCCAGCTTCTGCGCGGCGGTGACCGCGTCGTCCTGCCGGGGCTGCGGGGGCTCCCCGGCGCCGACCCGGTCCCGGTGCGCGGTGTACGACCAGCGGTCACGCTTCCAGCGGTCGGGGACCCGGCCGCCCTCCGGGAGCGTGCGCAGCAGGTCGAGGCCCTGCCAGACGGCGTCCCAGGCCGGCCGCAGCTGCCCCTCGACGAGGGTGCGCAGCGCCTCCTCGGCGCCCGGCAGCCCGGCGTCGTAGCGGGCCATCGCGGGGGCCAGCAGCCGGTTGTCGAACGCCGGGTCGGTGGCCGGTCCGGCCGGCGGGCACCGCAACTGGCCGTCCGCGTCCCGCGCCGACTCCGCGTACTCGGCCGCCTCCCGGCCCGACATCCCCGGCGGCGGGTCGATCCAGGCGAGCAGCGCGCCCAGGTGCTGGTCCTCCAGCACGCTCTGGCCGGTCGCCCAATGCCGGGTCAGCAGGCCCGTCATGGACAGCAGCAGGCTCGCGCCCGGGACCCGCGCCCGCTCGCCGAAGTGGGTCAGCCAGCGGCCCAGGAGCGGGACGTGCGGCGGCGCGGGATACGGGGCCTCCGGCTCCTGCTCGGCCGTCCGCCGGAACCGCATCGAGCGGCCCAGCAGCCGGACGAAGTCGATGCCGGCGGCGCTCGGCACGATCAACTGCGGGGCGTCCGCGCACAGTTCGACCTGCACCGGGACCTTCTTGCCGGTCTCCGGGTCGGTCTCCTTGCGCTCCTCCCACTCGACGGTGTCCGCGAAGCCGTCCACATAGGGCAGCACCGTCTCCGCCAGCTCGGCGAGGAACGCGAACCGCAGATCACGGTCGCGCGGCTGCGGCACGGCCAGCAGCACCGGCTTCTCGCGGTCCGTGCCGACCAGCGCCCCCAGCGGGGCGCCGGTCTCGCCCGCGGTCGTCAACGGGACGAACACCAGGGGCCGGTCCGCCAGATGGCGGTGCCGGACCGTGCAGCGCGGCTGGGCGCGGCCCGCCGTCACGGCCTCCATCCGGGCCAGCGTCTCGATCAGGGACATCCCGGCTCCTCCGCTCGCGGTCCCGGCACGGTGGGGTGGCCCAGCGCCTCGGCGCGCAGCGCGGCGGCCCGCCGCAGTGCCACGACGGCCGGGTCGTCGGGACCGTCGGCCGCCGCGGGGGACCCGGGACCGCCGGAGCGGGCCGCGGACAGCACCTCCTCGATGGTGTGCAGCCCGCCCAACTCGCCCCGGACGCCGCGCCCCAGGGCCTCCACGGCACCGTCCTCCCGGGACCGCTTGCGGCAGTGGAAGGCCAGTTCGCAGGCGGCCAGGCACTCGGGGGCGTAGGCCGCGTCGACCAGCTCCACGGCCTCGGCCAGCTCCTCCGGGCGGCGGGTCGCGGTCTTCCCGTCGTCCGCGAGCCGGAGGTCGAAGGTGGTCTCCGGGGGGAGCGCGGCGGCGATCTCCTCGACCCGGGTGAGCCGGGACAGCTGCCGCCGGGTCGTGGCCAGCTGCTTGCGGACGTCGACGACGGCGGCGGCCGGGAGGTTGGAGAAGTCCTTCGGGCACACCAGCAGCACCCGGTCGCGGACGTGTGCCTCGCGGCCGGTGTGCGCGCCGACGTGACCGGCCACCGGCTCCAGGGCCAGCACGTACACCGCGGCCTGCCGCGCGGCGGCGCCCACCTTGGCGGCGTCCGCCGAACCGTCGATCATCGGGAAGGACTTGATCTCGACGACCGTCCAGCTGCCGTCCGGATGCACCACCACCGCGTCCGGCTCCACATAGGCCGGCGCCCCGGCCACCTCGACGACCAGCATCGGATGGTCGAGCAGCGCCCAGCCGCCGGCCGCGGTCGCCTCGCGCAGCGCCAGCGCCGTCCGCGCCGCCCGGCCCTGGGGCCCTGCCGCGGACAGATCGGGGGTGGCGACCTCCTCCGGCGCGGGCGGCGGGGTACCGGGCGCCAGCCGCTCGTGCAGCAGCCGCAGCAGCTCCGTGCCGCCGTCGGCCTTCACCCGGGCCTCGAAGGCGTTGCCCCGGACCAGCGCGAACTGGGACTGGCCGTAGGCCGCCGGTGAGCCCAGCGCCTGGGCCAGCGCGCCCTTGTCGATCCCCGCGCCGTCCAGCAGCGCGCGGCGGCGGCAGCCCGGGTTGGCGGCCAGCGCGGCGAGCGCGCGGGCGTCGAGGGAGCGGGCGCTGACACCGGGGCCGCGCAGCTCGGTGAGCCTGCGCCGGTGGACGGCGGACTCCTCCCCCGGCCGCGGGCCCGGCGTCGCCGTCGGCTGCGCCGCCGGAGGGGCGGCCGACGCGGGTCGACTCTCGCGCGAAACGTTCACCCGCGAAAGTCTCGCATCCGGCACCGACATCCGGGGCGACCGCCCGCCGGCCGGCCGCCGCCGGACGCCGCGCCCGGTGCCCGTACCCCGCGCGCAGGAGCGCCCCGCGCGCCGGGCCCCGGGGGCGGGGCGGCCTCCCCGGCCAGGGACAAAACGACCCGGTGCGCGATGATGGAAGGCCCGCGGCCGACGCCGCCCGCACCGAGAACGAGCAGCCGAGCGATCGGCGAGAGGTACGACCATGGCAGCGCGCATCTTCCTGGCCAGGCACGGACAGACCGAGTGGTCCCTGTCCGGCCGGCACACCGGCCGTACGGACGTCCCGCTCCTGGACGAGGGCCGGCGCGGCGCCGAGCTGCTGGGCGAGCGGCTGCACCGCGCCCCCTGGGACGGACTGCCGGGCGTCGAGGTCCGCACCAGCCCCCTGGTGCGCGCCAAGGAAACCTGTGAGCTGGCCGGATTCGGCGACCGGGCGCAGCCGTGGGACGCGCTGATGGAGATCGACTACGGCGCGTACGAGGGCCTGACCCCGGCCGAGATCAAGTCGGGCCGGCCGGACTGGCTCATCTGGCGCGACGGGGTGCCCGAGGGTGAGACGCTCGCCGAGGTCACCGCGCGGGCGGACGAGGTCATCGGCTGGGCGCGGTCCGCCGACCGCGATGTGCTGGTCTTCGCGCACGGCCACATCCTGCGCGCCCTCGGCGCCCGCTGGCTGGGCCTGGACCTCTCCTTCGGCGCCCGCATCCGGCTGGAGCCGACCTCCCTGTCGGTGCTCGGCTGGGCCTACGGCGAACCGGCGATCGAGCGCTGGAACGACACCGGGCACCTCGGCTGAACGACGGCCGGCGGACGCGGGGCGCGCGTTCCGGCTGACGGGGCGTCGGTCCGCCGGCCCCGTCAGCCCGCGGCCGTCGTCCCGCGGACGGCCGCCGCCGAGGCCGCGTGCCGCTCCAGGAAGCCGGCCACCGCGTCGCCGTGGTACGCCCGCAGGCTCCGGGCCGTGTCGTCGAGCATCGTCCGGATACGGGCCGAACGGACCTGCTCCAGCAGCGTCAGCACCCGGTCCCCGGCCGCGGCGGCCTCCTCGGCCTCCCCGCCGGCTGCCAGGTCACCGGCCAGCTCCGCGGTGAACAGGGCGATGTTGCGGGTGAAGTGGGCATCCTGCAGCGCCACCGCCCGGCGCGCGTGCTCCGCGGCGCGCCCCGCCTCACCCAGGGCCGACCAGCACTGCGCCTCCAGGCCCGCCAGTTCGGCCTCGCCGTAGAACGTCATCCACTCCGGGTCGCCGTCCCGCGGCCCGCCAGCGAACAGCCGCTCGGCCCGCGCCAGCGCCTCCTCGCAGCCGGTGCGGTCGGCCAGCCCCGCCCAGCCGCCCGCCTCCCGCAGCGCCAGCAGCGACAGCAGCCGCGGCGAGGCCAGATGCTTGGCGGCCTGCTGCGCGGCCTGCGCGGCCCGCACCGCCTCGCGCGGCCGGCCGGCGTCGCGCGCCAGGAAGGCCGTGTTGCAGAAGGCGTGCGCCTCCAGGGCGGCGTCACCGCAGACCCGGGCGGTGGCCAGCGCCTCGGCGTAGTGCGAGCGGGCGTCGTCGAAGCGGCCCGAGTCATGGGCCAGCCAGCCCACGGTGATGGCGAGTTCCCCCGCCCCGGTGTGCAGCCGGTCGGACACCGATCTGCGCTGCACGCCCGCGTCCAGCAACTCGTAGGCGGCGCGCAGCGGCTGGGTGGCGCGGCGGTAGATGCCCTCCGCGCCGTGCCGGTCGTCCAGCAGCCGGATGTGGCGGACGGCCTCCTCGACGGCGGCGGCCTCGGCGGCCCCGGGCCGGCCGGTGGCGGGGGCGCGCGGGCCCGGCACATGGGCGGCCGCCGCGGCGGCGGCCGCCTCGATGGGATGCAGCGCGGCGAAGCCCAGGGCTGCTGCCGGGCCGCCGGTGATGAACGCGCGACGCAGCACGTCGCTCTCCTCGCAGATCTGGATACGGGTATCGCGGTGGTCGGGTTCGGTTGCCAGGGGCGCGGCGCCGACCGCCGCCGTACGCGCCCCCCGCCCGCGCACCGCCTCGCGCGGCGCGAAGCCCATGTCGGGCAGCGTCAGCCCGGGGAACATGTGCCGGAACACGCGCTCATAGGCGTAGTTCGGGCACCGGATCTCCCCGGACTCGACGCGGCCCACATAGCGGGCGTCGCACGAGACCTGTTCGCCGATCTCACGGGCGGACCGTCGGACCGCCGCCGCGAACTCGCCCGGTGACAGCCGGCCGCGCAGCTGTCGGAAAGCGAGGTTCGGACGGGCGGGTACGGTGCGGGACGACGCTGAACTAGCTGCTGGCGACGCCATGGCGGACCCTCTCCGTGCCCTTTCCGTGCCATCAGGTGGCGTTGCCGCCTCCTGGCGGTGCGGCGGGAAGACCGTACCGGCTGTGATGGCTCCGATACGCACAGTTTGGCTACAAATCGGATATCTCGCGCGTGATCTGCCATGAACTGCCATCCTTTGCAGCGTTACGCCGCCGTAGCTGTTGACACGTCCGGCCGTTGAAGTCGGTGTAAAGGGTCGGGCAGGTACAGGAGGAGGGGTTCTCCGTGTGGGAGACCGGCGTGAGCAGGGGCGGCAACGGGTCCGCGGGCCAGGCCGGCGGCCGTCGGCAGGCCGTCGTGGCCGGGGCGCCGGCGGTACCGGCCCAGGCGTGTGACCTCGTCACGGTGCCGGCCCGGCAGGGGCTGGAGGCCGTGGACATCCTCCGGCTGCGGGACGGTGTCGGCCCGGTGTTGCACGACGGCGCCTGCGACACCCTCGGCTTTCTGGTGCCGGCCGGCACGGCGGACGGCTGGGACGTGCCGGGCAGCGCCTGTACCCAGACCTCCGGGCGGGGGATCGCGCTGGGCGCGCTGTGCGAGGAGCACGAAGGCGCCCCGGCGGAGCCGCCGGTGACCGGCACCGGCTGGCTGGTGCCCCCGGAGGGCGCGGGCGCCGTCGCCACCGATCCGGCCGTCCTGCGCGCGGCGCTCGGCGAGGCGGCCCGCACGATCGAGGCCGTCGACCGCTGCCAGTGACAGCGCCCGGTCCGCGGCCGCGGACGGAAGGGGCCGCCCGGCCGGTGCCGGGCGGCCCCTTCGTACGGGCGGCCTCCTGAGGGTTCGTCAGTGCGCGGCCGGGGTGCTGTCGCGGGCCGGGCGGGGGATGGTGGTGGCGCGGCGGCGGTCGCCGAGGCGCCGCTGTACGCCGCGCAGCAGCCGCGCCGCGGTGAAGCCCGCACCGTGCACGAAGCGCATCGACGGGCCGAACGACGGCGCGGTCAGCATCCCCGCGAAGAACAGTCCGGGCCAGGACGACTCGAAGCCGGCGCTCAGCTCGGGCGCCCGGCTGCCGCCCACCGTCCGCAGTGTGGTGCGCACCTGGGGGTGCAGCAGCCGCAGCCGCCCCAGGTCCGGGGTGAAGCCGGTGGCCGCCACCACGTGCTGGGCGTCGACGGTCTCGGAACCGCCGTCCGTATGGGTGAGATGGAGCCGCACCCCGCCCTCGTGGGGAGTCGCCGCCCGGACCCGGTGGCTCAGCAGGACCGGCACCGCCGGCTCGAAGCGCTCCCGCAGCCACCACGCGCCCGCCGGGGCCGGCGCGTTCTCCGCGAGGTGCACCCGGGTCCCCGGCGGCAGCCGGCGTACCGCCCCGGGCAGCTCCGACCACAGCCAGCTCGGCCAGCCGGTGCCGAGCCCGGAGTGCGGGTCGCGCAGCGCGCGCAGCCGACCGCGCTCCAGCGGCGGCGGCGCGGTCCGCCAGCGCAGCCGGTCGGCGCGGGCCACGAGCCGGGGCCTGGCGCCCTGTTCGGCCAGCAGGGTCGCGGTCTCCAGCGCGGACTGCCCGGAGCCGATCACGGCCACGTCCTGGTCGTGGAAGCGGCGCAGATCGCGGTGGTCGCTGCTGTGCGAGGCCAGCTCGGGGGGCAGTTCGAGCAGCGGCCAGGGGCGGTTGGCGAACGGCGGCATCCCGAGGGCGAGCACCACCGTCCGGGCCGCGATCTGCTCACCGCCGTCCGTCTCGACGTGGAAGCCGTCGCCGTCCGGGCGGACGGCGGTGACGGTGACCTCCTCGGTCCGCGGCGCCGCCCGTTCGCCGAACCAGCTGCCGTACGCGGCGAAGGTGGCGGCCGGCAGCGGGACGCCGTGCTCGGCGGTCAGCTCGTGGGCGGCGCAGTACTCGGCCAGGGTGTGACCGCCGGCCGGGGCGGAGAGAGCGGTGGCCCAGGGCTCGGACGTGAGGAGCATGCCGTCGGGCATGTGGTCGCGCCACGAGGCCATCGGCCGGCCCAGGACCCGCAGCCGCAGGCCGGCCGCCGCCGCGTGCGCGGCGATCGAGAGTCCGTAGGGGCCGGCGCCCACCACGACGAGGTCGTACATGGAAGTTCCCTGCGCTTTCTGTGGGTGCGGTGCGGGGGCGTGGGGCCCGTCCCCGGTCGGCCGGACCGCCGGCTACCGGTTCGAGAGGGGGGACGGGTCCGGCGACCGGGACGGGTCCGGCAGTGACACGCTCGCCGGGGGGAGCGCGGACGCCCGGCCCTGCGGGGGCGGGACCGCCGCCGGGCTCCCGTGCCGGGCCGGGGCGCCGGCCATGGCCTGCTCGTACACGGACAGCAGGGCCTCGGCGCTGCGGGTGATGTCGTAGCGCCGCACCACCGGCGGGACCGGCAGCCGGTCCGGCCCCCGGCGCCGCAGCTCCCGCAGGGCGGTGGCCAGTTCATGGACGTTGAGGCCGAAGTGGCGGGCGCCGGGGGCCTGGTCGGCAGGCAGTTCGTCGACGGCCGGGCAGCTGCCGTAGAGCACGTGCAGCCCGGACGCGAGCGCCTCCAGGACGGCCAGGCCGAACGCCTCGTCCGGGGAGGGCGAGACGAAGACGTCGATGGCCGAGAGCAGACCGGGGATGTCGGGCCCGGGGGTGCCCCGGCCGTCGGTGGCCACGTCGACCGCGCCGTCGCGCTCGCCCAGCAGATGGATACGGTCGCCCGAACCGAACTGCTGCGCCATCCGCCGCAGCATCTCCCGCTCCGGCCCCGCACCCGCCAACAGCAGGTGCACTCCGGGGAGTTGGGTCACGGCGCGGACCAGGACGTCGAACCGCTTGCCGGGTACCAGCCGCCCGGCGCCGCCGACCACGAAGGCGTCCAGCGGCAGCCCCAGCCGGGTCCGCACCAGCGCCCGCGCCGCCGGATCGAAACCGAAGCGGTGCGCCTCGATGCCGTTGGGCACCACATGAATCCGCTCCTCCGGCACGCCCCAGCGGCGCAGCCGGGCGCCCACGGTGTCCGAGACGGCGACCGTGGCCGTCCCCAGCCGTTCGGTGGCCCGGTAGAGCGTGCGGACGCCGCGGGTCAGCCGGCGGCCCTCGATGACCGCGTCGCCCAGGGAGTGCTCGGTGGCGACCACGGCCCGTACACCGGCCAGCCGGGCGGCGACCCGGCCGTAGACGCAGGCCCGGTAGAGGTGGGTGTGCACCAGGTCGTAGCCGCCGTCGCGGATCAGCCGGGTGAGGCGGGGGAGCGCGGTCAGGTCACGGTTGCCGGTCATGCCGAGGTGGCCGACGGGGGTGCCGTCGGCCGCGATGCCCTCGGCGACCGGGCCCTGACCGGTCAGGCTGAGGACCTCGCAGGGCACGGGGAGCCGGCGCAGCAGCAGCCGCAGCTGCTGTTCGGCGCCGCCCACGTCGAGGTCTGTGATCACGTGCAGAACCTTCACCGGATGCCTCCAGAGGTAGCGGCCGGGGTCGTGGTCCGGTCGGGGGGCAGGGCACGGCGCCGCAGCGGGTGCCGGGCGCGGTCGGGCGGGCCCGGTGGCCTCCGGGCGTGGTCGCCGCCGGGACCGCCCGGCGGTGCGGACCGGCCCGGCGGTACGGGCACCGCGGCGGGGCGGCCGTGGCGGCGGCCCGGCGGCGCGCCGGTGCTCACCGGCCCTCCAGCCGCACCACGGAGACCACGGTGCGCAGCAGGATCAGCAGGTCCTGCCGCAGCGACCAGCTGTCGATGTAGAGGTTGTCGAAGCGGGCCCGGTCCTCGACGGAGGTGTCGCCGCGCAGCCGGTGCACCTGGGCCAGGCCGGTCATGCCGGGCGGCATGCGGTACCGGGCGCCGTACTCCGGGCAGGTCCGCAGGAACCGCTCGACGAAGAAGGGGCGTTCCGGCCGCGGCCCGACCAGGCTCATCTCCCCGCGCAGCACGTTCCACAGCTGCGGCAGCTCATCCAGCGAGCTGCGCCGCAGCAGCCGCCCGACCCGGCTCATCCGGGCCTCGTCCGCCAGGCTCCACCGCGTCGCCGCCTCGTGTGCGTCCCGCGGCTGCCAGGTGCGGAACTTCAGCAGGGTGAAGCCGCGGCCCCCCTGCCCGAGGCGTTCCTGACGGAAGAGCACGCCGGGCCCGACGGCGAGCCGCACCGCGAGGGCGCAGCCCAGCAGCACCGGGGCCAGGACCACCAGCGCCGAAGCGGCCAGCGTGACGTCCAGCAGCCGCTTGCCGCCCCCGCCGTGCCGCGGCGGGGCGGTGTCCAGGCGCCGGAAGGCGAAGCCCCACAGATGGTCGGTGCCCGCCTGCGGTGACCGGCCCTCGCGGGCGGCCGCCGCGCCGGCCAGCCAGACGGCCGAGCCCTGGTCGACGAAGCGGCGCAGCAGCGCGGCGGTGTGCGGATCGCCGTACGGCGGAAGGGTGAACACCACGTCCCGCACGGTGTTGCGGATGACGGCCCGGGTGACGTCCTGCGCGGAGCTCAGCCGCGGCAGCGGCGGTCCGGCGGGGGCGGCGGTGGCGCCGGGACCGCCGTCCGGGAGCGACGCCGGGACGACCACGCCGACCGGGCGCATCCCGAACCCGGGGCGGGCCTGCAGGACGGCGGCGAGCTGCCCGGCCACCGGGTCGCTGCCGACGATCAGCGTGGCGCGCGGGCGCCGCCGGGCGGCCAGCCGGCGGGCCCGGTGCACCGCGGCCCGGCCGCCGCAGAGCAGCGCGGTGTGCACCGCCACCGCACCCGCCGGAAGGCCCGGCGGCAGCGCCTGCCCCGGGTGGACGGCGGCGAGCACCCCGGCCGCCGCGCACCAGCAGACGGCGGACCGGGCCAGCAGCGTCGGCAGGCCGGTCAGCACGCTGGGGGCGGGGCCGGGACGGTAGAGACCGGCGTGCGCGTGCAGCAGCAGCGGTCCCGCCAGCAGGAGGCCGAGCGCGGCCGGCGGCGTCGCGATGCCGAGGACGAGCAGCGCGGTGGCCAGGGTGGCCAGCGCGTCGGCGGCCAGCAGCGGGGCGACGGCCCGCTGCCGTACGCCGCGGCCGGGCCGGGGCGGGGGAAGGGTGTCCCGCCCCGGCGCGCGGGACGGCCGGACCGCGGCCGCCGGGCGGGGGACCGCCGGCGGGGACGGGACCGGGGCGGGGCGGTGCGCGTCCGCGCTCTCCGTCGTCATCGGCTGATCCGCTCTCCGTCTCCGGGTACGGCGGGAATTCCGGGTGCGCCGCTCAGCGCCCGGTATCGGTCTGGACGAAGAGCGCGCCGAGCAGATATCCGGGTTTGCCGGTGGTGAAGCGGAAAGCGAGCCGGTCGCCGCCGGAGTGCAGTGCGGGCGTGATGTCGAATACGTCGGAATCAAATCCGAGGGTGTTCCGGTAAGCGGGCCACCGAAGCGTCGCCCGGCCGAAATCAGTGACCGTAGAATTCATCACATCATTCGCCGGATTGGCCGCATCGCGCACCGTGTGTGCACGGTGGACACCGGCCCGGACGGAGAGCGTGTCCTTTCCGCTGCCCCGGTCTCCGTCGTATGCCACCACGCCCGCGCGGCCCCGGGAATTCACCGGAATGCCGTGTCCGGACAGCCGTACCGAAAGTTCCCTGCGGTCCGCGTCCAGCGACTGGAAGCCGTCCCAGAGCGCGATTCTGCGCAGCGGCTGTTTTGCGTTCTCGTACGCGGCCACCAATGTCCAGCCGCCCCAGAGACCGGCCGCCGAACGGCCCGTTGCCTGCTGTGTCCGCGCCACCGTGTAGGCGCCGCCGCCGCTGCTCCGCACCAGTTCGGTGACCTCGGCGGACGCCTGGAATCCGGCGGCGGCGGAGTGCGGGCGGTGCCCGGTCAGGGTGTCGGCGTGCACCTCGCGGTACCGGCCGCCCGGCCCGGCGATCAGCGCCCTGCTGTGCTCCCCGGCGGTCCGCTGCCCGCCGCCCCGCAGGCTGCCGCCCCAGTACAGCCGGGCGTAGCGCACCCGGGAACCGGCCGGGAGGCGCAGGGTGGCGCTGCTGGAGCTGTCGGTGCGGGCGTCGGCGTCGACGTCGATGGCGGCCATCCGGTACTGGCCGTTGTTGCCGGCGCCGCCCTGCTGGGCCGCCGCGCACGGAGTGGTTTTGCGGCCGGCCGCCGTTCTGCAGGTGACCGAGGAGTTGGCGGCGCGGGCGATACCGCCGTGCAGAGTGGCGTGATAGCGCTCGGCGAAGGGAATTCGGGCGGATTCAGCGGATTCAGTGGTCGCCGGTGCGGCCACCGCCGAGGACAGTGCGGCCGACAATGCCAGGGAGACCAGTGTGCATACGACGCCGCGCCCGGTGCGGTCCAGCGACTTCCGCATGTCTTCCTCTCCGACTTCAATCAGTCAAACAGGAGAGCACTCTGACAGAAATCATCCCGGAAACCGCGACAGGCACGCCGGACCCCGGCCGGGGGCGGCCATTCGGTGGAATGCGGGAGTTTGTATTGCCCGGTGGTTACTGCCATAAGGGCTAAGGATTTCCCGGAAGAGGGAACGCCCGCATCCCTGCCTCATTTCGCTCGTTGTGACCGGTTGCCCCATTCGCGAACTGAAAGGAGAATGGGATGAAGCGGTTTGTTACGACCGCCGCGATGACTGCGGCCAGCTGTGCCATGGTTCTGGGTGGCGCAGGCATCGCATCTGCTGGGGACCACGGCCGTCACGATCGTGGCGACCACTACCGCCACGACCACCGCGGTTTGTACAACCACCGCAGTGGTGCCAACGCGGCGGGCTTTGCCGCGGGTTCCCCGGGCATCCTCAGCGGCAACAATGTCCAGGTTCCGATCAACATCCCGATCAACGTCTGCGGCAACAGCCTCAACGTCGCCGCGCTGCTGAACCCGGCGTTCGGGAACGTCTGCCTCAACCGGTGACCCGCCCGCCGGTCCGGAAGTCATCGGGCCGGCACGGGTCATGATGTGCAGTTGGCGGATCGCCCTGACCTCGGTCGGGTGGTCCGCCACTCTGCTCCGTACTCCCACCTCCCCGGCCCTCCGGGGCCCGCTATCGCGCTGACCAGCGGATACGGCATCCCGGGCACCGGCCATACTGGGGGCATGGCGAAGAGCAGACGCGGGCGCGGCGGCGCGGAGTCCGTCACCGGACCGGTGGACGGCGGGGTCGCCGAGCTACGGCCCGACCGGGACCGGCCGCGCGGCTGGACGCTGCTGATCGACGGTGCCCCGCAGTCCCATGTGGACCTCGACGACCCGGCGTTCCTGGACTTCCCCTATCAGCGGCGGCTCGGGCACGTCGCCGACCTGGCCGGACCGCCCGGCAAACCGCTGCGCGTCGTCCACCTCGGCGGCGGCGCCCTGACCCTGGCCCGCTACGTCGCGGCGACCCGCCCGCGGTCCACCCAGCAGGCCGTCGAGATCGACGCGGCCCTCGTCCAGCTCGTCCGCCGGCAGCTGCCGTGGGACAGCGGCTGGCGGATACGGGTGCGCGGCGGCGACGCCCGCGCCGGTCTGGCGAAGATCCCGGACGGCTGGGCGGACCTGGTCATCGCCGATGTCTTCGCCGGCGCCCGCACGCCCGCGCATCTGACCAGCACCGAGTTCGTGACGGAGATCCACCGGGCGCTGCGGCCCGGCGGGTTCTACGCGGCGAACCTCGCCGACGGGCCGCCGCTGCGGTTTCTGCGTGGCCAGATCGCCACCGTCGGCACGGTCTTCCCCGAGCTGTGTCTGACCGCCGACCCGGCCGTGCTGCGCGGCAGGCGCTTCGGGAACGCGGTGCTGCTGGCCGCCGACGGGGAGCTGCCGGTGGCCGAGCTGACCCGGCGGGCGGCGACCGATCCGCAGTCCGGCCGGGTCGAACACGGCCGCGCGCTGCGGGACTTCACCGGTGGCGCGGCCCCGGTCACCGACGCCACGGCCACCGCCTCACCCGCCCCGCCGTCCGACGCCTTCGACTGACGCCGTACGCCCGGCCGTTCGTGACCGGGCCGCGCGCGGGCGGCCTCAGGTCGCCTGGTTGCTGGTCTGCACGGTCGGCGGATGGCCGTTCCAGGTGCAGATCACGGAGGTGTGGGCGCCGCCGCCGGTGAAGTCCACCCGCAGCCACCCCACCTGCTTCCACACCTGCATCTCCCAGCCGGAGTTCGGCGTCGCCGACACCAGCTCGGCGGACCGCTCGTCCATGTCGATGACCACCCGGCCGCCCGCCGTGGAGTAGCTCTTGACGTGGCCGTCGGCGGGCGGGGCGGTGCCGTCCGGCCGGTCGGTGGACGGGTTGTGGGGGTGGGCGGAGCCGGTGTGCGACGGCGTGGCCGGGGACGACGGCGCCCGGTCGCGGGGCGTGCCGCGGCCGGGCGGGGAGGACGGCTTGGGGCGGTGGGTGGAGGAGACGCGCGGGGTGGCGCGGTCGTCCGACTGCCGTTCCGAGGCGGCCACTTGGTCGGTCAGCGGCAGGGCGCGCGGCGCGTCGTACATCGTGCCGGACAGCACGGTGTGCACCCCGAACCACGACAGGGCGACCGCGGCGCCGGTCGCCAGCGTCCAGGCCGCCGCGTGAACCAGTCCTCGTTGCATTGGGCTCATACTGCACCACCGGGCCGCCCGCACGCAGCCCGGGCCGGAAGCCGCGGACCGCACCGCACCGCTGTCAACCCCGGGCCGGTGAGGTCGCTTGAATGGCGTACGGTGCCGCCCATGGCAAGTGTGCTCGTGGTCGAGGACGACCAGTTCGTACGCTCGGCCCTCATCCGGCATCTGACCGAGGCCTCCCATACGGTACGCAGCGTCGGTACCGCCCTGGAGGCGCTGCGCGAGGTGGCACACGTCGGCTTCGACGTCGTCATTCTCGACCTCGGACTGCCCGATCTGGACGGGGGCGAGGCGCTCAAGATGCTTCGCGGAATCACCGATGTCCCAGTGATCATCGCCACAGCCCGGGACGACGAGGCGGACATCGTACGGCTGTTGAACGACGGCGCCGACGACTACCTCACCAAGCCGTTCTCCGTCGAGCACCTCTCGGCCCGGATGGCGGCCGTCCTGCGCCGCTCCCGGGCCGCGGCGGCCGGCGCGGAACCGCCCTCACGGGTGATCCGGGTCGGCGGCCTGTCCATCGACCCGCTGCGCCGGCAGGCCGAACTCGACGGCGCCGCCCTCGACTTGACCCGCCGTGAGTTCGACCTGCTGGCCTTCCTCGCCGGGCGGCCGGGCGTGGTCGTCCCCCGCAGGGAACTCCTCGCCGAGGTCTGGCAGCAGTCCTACGGCGACGACCAGACCATCGACGTCCATCTGTCCTGGCTGCGCCGCAAGCTGGGCGAGACCGCGGCGAAGCCGCGTTACCTGCACACCCTGCGGGGCGTCGGGGTGAAGCTGGAGCCGCCACGGTGAAGGCCACGGGTGAGGCCGCCGGGCCGCACACGACGGAGCGAGCCGCACCTCCGCGCCTCGTGGGCGCAGCGGCGAAGGACGGCGCACAGTGAGATGGGCACTGGTCAAGGTGGCGCTGGCGGTCACCACCATGGTCGTGGTCGCGTTCGCCGTCCCCCTCGGACTGGTCGTCAAGGAGCTGGCCCGCGACCGCGCCTACACCAACGCCGAGCGGCAGGCCGCCACCATCGGCCCGGTCCTGGCCATCACCACCGACCGCGGCCAGCTCGAACGCGCGGTGGCCAGCGCCGAGACCGGCTCCGGCGGGCGGATCGGCGTACACGTCCCGGCGGGCGGCAAGCACGACACCGCCGCCGAGATCGGCTCCCGGCGCGCCCCGCAGGCCGATGTCGCGGCCGCCGTCAAGCTGGGCCGGGCCTCCATCTCCCCGGTCCCCGGCGGCACCTCGCTGCTCCAGCCGACGGCGGTCGCCTCCGGCATCGCCGTCGTCGAGGTGTTCGTTCCCGACGAGGCGCTCACCCGCGGCGTCGACACCTCCTGGCTGGTGCTGGCCGGGGTCGGTCTGGCACTGGTCATCGGCTCGGTCGCGGTCGCCGACCGGCTCGGCACCCGCATGGTGCGGCCCGCCGAACGGCTGGCGGGCGCCGCCCACGACCTCGGCAAGGGCCGGCTCGGCGTCCGCGTCCCGGAGGACGGCCCCACGGAACTGCGCGAGGCGGCCGCCGCGTTCAACTCCATGGCCGACCAGGTCGTCCAACTGCTCGCCAACGAACGGGAGCTGGCCGCCGACCTCTCGCACCGGCTGCGCACCCCGCTGACCGTGCTCCGCCTCAACGCCGCCTCGCTCGGCGACACCCCGGCCGCCGAGCAGACCCGCTCCGCCGTCGAGCAGCTGGAGCGCGAGGTGGACCAGATCATCCGCACCGCCCGGGAGCAGAAGGCCCAGACCCGGCAGGCGGCCGCCGCGGCCGGCTGTGACGCCGCCGAGGTGATCCGCGAGCGGATGGAGTTCTGGTCGGCGCTCGCCGAGGACGAGGGCCGCACGGTACGCGTCGCCGGCGCGGACCAGCCCGTCCGCATCCCCGTCGCCCGCCCCGACCTCGCCGCCGCCCTGGACGCGATGCTCGGCAACGTCTTCCGGCACACCCCCGAGGGCACCGCCTTCGCGGTCGACGTCCACAACGCCGAGGAGGCGGTGATCGTGCTGGTCTCGGACGCCGGGCCGGGCATCGCCGACCCGGACGCCGCGCTGCGCCGTGGCCACGGCGGGGGCGGGGCCGGCTCGACCGGACTCGGGCTGGACATCGTGCGCCGGCTGGCCGAGTCCACCGGCGGCGACGTACGCCTGGGCCGCTCGGTGCTCGGCGGCACCGAGGTACGCGTCTGGCTGGCGCTGGACGGCGGGGGCGCCCCGCGCGGCGGCGGGCGCGGCCACCGGCTGCGCCGCACCCTCCGCCCCCGGGGGCGGCGCGCCACCCGCACCGGGGCCTGAACGGGGCACATGCCAGGGGCTCTTAACCGCTCCCTTTCGCCGCCTTAAGGCGGACATAATTCCGCCAACTGCCGCTCCGTTCCTGGCTTTTGTCCGTTTCGCTGTCGCTAGCGTGCGGGACGCACCACGGTGCAACCCCCTCCCCCTCATGACGACAGGCAGGCACGCGATGACTCCCTCGGTACACCGCCGGCGCAAGAGCCGCACCACCCAGCTGATCGTGACCGGCGCGGCCGCCGCGGTCGCGGCCGGCGGCGCCTTCGCCCTCGGCGGTTCCGCCCTGGCCGCCAAGGCACCGCGGGCCGGGGGCACCCCCGCGAAGGCGGCGGCCGGCTTCGCCCCGTACGTCGACACCTCGCTCAGCCCGGCCTACGACCTGGCCGGCACCGCCAGGAAGACCGGGGTGAAGGAGTTCCACCTCGCCTTCGTCACCTCGGGCGGCGGCTGTGTGCCCAAGTGGGGCGGCGCGGGCGAGCTGGGTGACAACCCGGTGGCCCGGCAGATCCCCGCGCTGCGCAAGGCCGGCGGCGACGTCCGGGTCTCCTTCGGCGGCGCCAACGGCTCCGAACTCGGTCTGGCCTGCGGTTCCGCGGACGAGCTGGCCGCCGCGTACGGCAAGGTCATCGACCGGTTCAAGCTCACCAAGGCCGACTTCGACATCGAGGGCGGCGCCCTGCCCGACACCGCCGCCAACACCCGCCGCGCCCAGGCCATCGCCCAGCTCCAGAAGAAGCACCCCGGCCTGGACGTCTCCTTCACCCTGCCGGTCATGCCCGAGGGCCTGACCCAGGACGGGGTGAACCTGGTCGCCGACGCCAGGAAGAACGGTGTCAGGATCTCCGCCGTCAACATCATGGCGATGGACTACGGCCCCTCCTACAGCGGCGACATGGGCACCTACGCCACCCAGGCCGCCACGGCCACCCAGGGCCAGCTGAAGAAGGCCCTCCGCCTGAGCGACGCGGCGGCCTGGAAGACCGTCGCCGTGACCCCGATGATCGGCGTCAACGACGTCCAGGGCGAGGTCTTCAAGGCCGGCGACGCGACCCAGCTGGTGAAGTTCGCCAAGGACAAGCACCTGGCCTGGCTGTCGATGTGGTCCTCGACCCGTGACCAGGCCTGCCCGGGCGGCGCCGCCTCCTCCGCGCAGCCGACCTGCAGCTCCGTCGAGCAGAAGCCGCTGGACTTCACCAAGGCCTTCGCCGCCTACAAGGGCTGACCCCCACCGGACGGCCCGGTACCCCCTGCCCGGACCGTCCGCCCCAGGCGGGGCACAGCGGGTTCCCCCCCCCACCCGCTGGGCCCCGCCTTCCGCGTGCACGGCAGGCCCGTGAGCACGCTCACCCCGAAGATCACCGGCCCCATCCCCGGGCCCGTCGGCCGCCGCTCACCACCGCACCCTCACCTGTCGGAAATGCGCCATTGGTCCTCTTGGTGTTCCCGTTGGTTCCCCTGGCGTAAGGACATCCGCACATCGGCTGACGGGAAGCGGCGCTCCGCGAGCGGATGGCCGTCCCGGCCCCTCGCGCCAACCCCTTCTCCGCGCCGGCCCTCACCCCGACAAACGCCAAGGCCCCCGACCTGAGGTCGGGGGCCTTGAAGTGGGGTGAGTAACGGGACTTGAACCCGCGACATCCTGGACCACAACCAGGTGCTCTACCAGCTGAGCTATACCCACCATGACCGGTGCTGTGTGGTTCTTTTTCCCCACCGGCTGAGAAAAAGTGTACAGGGTCCGGAGGGGTGCTCGCGCCCAGGTTTTGTGTCCCGGGCCCGAGGGCGTGTCGTGCGGGTCACGGTCGGCCCGTGGGGGCCCGCACGACACACGCCCCGCGGGTCACTGCGGTGCGGACTGCGGCTCAGCAGGAAGGACGTGCTTGGCGGCGATGGCCTTCGCGGTGTCCGAGTCGGGGCCGGGCTGCGGCACGAAGACCGCCTCCCGGTAGTAGCGAAGCTCCGCGATGGACTCACGGATGTCCGCCAGCGCCCGGTGGTTGCCGTTCTTGTCCGGACTGTTGAAGTAGGCCCGCGGGAACCAGCGGCGGGCCAGTTCCTTCACGGACGAGACATCGACGATCCGGTAGTGGAGGTAGCTCTCCAGGGTCGGCATGTCACGCAGCAGGAAGCCACGATCGGTGCCGACGGAGTTGCCGCACAGCGGCGCCTTCCCCGGCTCGGGCACATGCTCCTTGATGTAGGCGAGCACCTGCGCCTCGGCCGCCTCCAGCGTGGTGCCGCCGTCCAGCTCCGTCAGCAGCCCGGAGGCGGTGTGCATCTGCCGCACCACCTCCGGCATGGTGCCGAGTGCGCCGGCCGGGGGGCGGATCACCACATCCACCCCGTCGCCCAGCACATTCAGCTCCGAGTCGGTGACCAGGGCGGCCACCTCGATGAGCGCGTCATTCGCCAGCGAGAGACCGGTCATCTCGCAGTCGATCCACACCATGCGATCGTTCATACATCTCACCCTACGGGGCGCTCCCGCTGTCCGGGCAGCACGGGGCGGCCCGGACCCCGGCCGACCGGGGATTCCGGCATCCGGGAGGCGTAGGCGTCCGACTGCGGTTTGCCCGCTTCGGCCGCTTCCGCGGTCGCGAGGCCGTGGCCGGCCAGCGCGGCGGCGTACCGCTCCCCGTTGCCGGCGCCCAGCATGGCCCGCTCGCGCTCCGGCCGCTCGGCACGCTCCGGTCTGAGCGCGGGCTCGGCCCCGTTCTGCGGCCGGCGCGCACGGTAGGCCGCCCGGTAGGCGGCGGGCGAGGCGCCCAGCTGCCGCCGGAAGTGGCCGCGCAGGGCGACCGGCGAACGGAACCCGCAGCGCCCGGCGACCTCGTCCACCGAATAGTCGGAGGTCTCCAGCAGCCGCTGGGCCTGCAGCACCCGCTGAGTGATCAGCCACTGCAGCGGAGCGCTCCCGGTCAGGGAACGGAAGCGCCGGTCGAAGGTGCGCCGGCTCATGTACGCGCGGGCGGCCAGCGTCTCCACGTCGAACTGCTCGTGGAGGTGTTCCAGCGCCCAGGCGACGACCTCGGCGAGCGGGTCGGCGCCGATCTCTTCAGGTAATGACCTGTCCAGGTAGCGCTGGTGTCCCATGTCGGACGCGGTGCGGCGGGGCGGCACGACGAGCCGGCGGGCCAGCGCGTTCGCGGCGTCCGCGCCGTGGTCGGTGCGCACGATGTGCAGACACAGGTCGATACCGGCCGCCGTCCCCGCGGAGGTGAGCACGTCGCCGTCGTCGACGAAGAGCTCACGGGGGTCCACATGGACGGACGGGTAACGCTTGGCGAGCGTCGGTGCGTACATCCAATGGGTGGTGGCCGGGCGGCCGTCGAGCAGTCCGGCCGCGGCGAGGACGAACGCCCCCGTGCACAACCCGACGATTCTGGCGCCCTCTTCGTGCGCCCGGCGCAGCGCGTCGAGCGCGGCGGGCGGCGGGGCCTGGGTGATGGATCGCCAGGCCGGCACGACGACCGTCCCGGCACGGGAGATCGCCTCCAGCCCGTAGGGGGCCGACAGTTCGAGCCCCCCGGTCGTGCGCAAAGGTGCATCTTCGCCCGCGCACACAAGCAGCCGGTACCGCGGAACGCCGGCGTCCTGTCGGTCGATGCCGAAGACCGAGAGCGGAATGGAGCTCTCGAAAATGGGGCCGCCGCTGAAGAGGAGCACCGCGACTATTTCGCGGCGTCGTCGGGCGGCGAGCTTGCGTGCGGCATCTGGTACGGCAGCGGAGTCCTGGCTCATGGCACTTAAGCCCCCCTCGGTCGTCTCGCCCTCTCGGTCCTGCACAGTTCCCCCGCCATTGCTACCAAGATCGAATCTACTGTGTTCCGTGAGGATGGAGTGCCAAGTTCACCACCCGCTGGTATGTCGATATGGCAACTTGGCGCGAAGCATTCGATCACGAAGCGTTCCACTCGTCGGGCCTACATGGGAAGTACGCGTCTCGGCTCTGCCCGTTCGCAGTAGGGCACAACCATGCCCAGCGGTCCTTTCCTCCCTGCTCACACCAGGGTTGGGCGGTGCCACGGGCAAGGTGGGGACCTCGGCCGGAAGTTGGCTGAAAACGGTCGCGCGCAGGGTTGCCGGTGCCTCAATCGACCGGCGTACGCCCACCGGAATGCCTTCCGCCCCCGTGCGCCGCCGCCCCTGAACGTCCGTTTCTGTCCCGGTGTCTCCCGACCTCACGCACCCTGACCCGCGCGGCGGTCCGTTCGGAGTGCCGCAACAGGGCGTGGCAGGCGCCGGTCACCGTGGCCAGACCGGCGGCGGCCCCGGCGGCACCGGCCCAGGAGGCGCCGCTGAAGATCAGCACGAGTGGCACCAGGGCACAGCTGAACGCGCCCCAGCGCACCACATCACTCACTGGGTCGGGTGATCTGTCGGACGGCAACGGCACCGCGCACTCCCCTCGGACGGGCTGCTACTACAACGCGGCCGACGATCATGGGTCACCGCGAGGGGTACGTACGGGGGCAGGCCGGGGCATTGCCATCCGCGCCACGCTCCGGCATGCTCCGGGGAACGTTCGAGGCCCCACCCACCTCGCACGGGCGCCTCCGCGCCCGTGGCGGGCTCTGGGCAGCGGGGGAGTGGCGCCGTACTCTTGGGGTATCGGGTTGGGAAGATGATTCCCAGTCGTATCGTTCCTCTTTGAACTATGGCTCCCGCACTTCGGGCGAGTCAGCTCAGTCAACTGCCGGATCAAGTCAATCGCCGTTCCCCGTTCGCCCCTCCGCAAGAGGACGTCCTCGCCGAGACACCAATGGCCGGTCACGAAATCCCCGAACCCGCGGACCGCAAGCAGGTCGCCGATCCCATGGCGGACCTCGAAGCGGCGGAAAAGACACGCCACTCCTGCGACCCCGCCTTCCGGCACGGCGTCGTGGTCGGCTTCGACGGCTCCATGTCGAGCGAACGCGCATTGGCGTATGCAATCGGTATGGCCCGGCGCCTCGGCTCCGGTTTGATCATCGTCCATGTGGCCAACCGGCTGCCGACGACCGTCTGGGCCGGCTGTGAGCCCCCGGTCTTCGTGGACGTACCCGATCACCGCACCGAGGTGCTCGGCCTGGAGCTGGCCTGCGCTGACCACCTCACCGAGGTGCCCTGGATTCTCGTCGAGCGTGGCGGCGACATCTGCCACGAGCTGGAGGAGGTCGGCCGGGAGTACGAGGCCGACGCGATCGTGGTCGGCTCCACGCACGGCATCGTCGGCCGGATCTTCGGCTCGGTGGCCGGCCGGCTCGCCCGCCGGGCCCAGCGCCCGGTGATCGTGATTCCCTGACGCGCCCACGGAAAGCGCGCGGGCACTCAACTCCCGTGCCGCGCCGCCCCCTTCACGCGATCTTTCTCCCCGTCACGTCCACAGGTGCGGGGGCGTCATGAGGATTGTGCGCAGCCGCACTTCCGCTCACCCGGCAAGGTGAAAGCGGCCCCCGCGGCGGGTAGGAAACAGGCACGTGGGCGCGCCGCGACACGGGCCCGGCGGCCGCGCACACGGCAACTGCGTGCTGCCGGCCGGGAAGTGACGGTTTCCGGGGCGGCGGCATCCCGCCGGCGTATGGGCGACGCCGGTACAGGGGAGGCGGCGGCTCCGCGTGCGTATGGTGGCACGCCCGCGGAGCCGCCGACTCCCCTTTGCGCCTGAACCGGCGCCGCTTTCGCGGAGGTGGTTGGGCGCCGTGGGGGGTGCTCAATTGTCGCTTCGGTGGAGTGGGATCAGTTCCTCTCCACCGGGCTCCGGGCTACTCCACCGTGACCGACTTCGCCAGGTTGCGGGGCTTGTCGATGTCGCGGCCGAGGGCCAGGGCCGTGTGGTAGGCGAGCAGTTGGAGCGGGATGCCCATGAGGATCGGGTCCAGCTCCGGCTCGTTCTTCGGGACGAGGATGGTGTGGTCGGCCTTCTCCTGCTCCTGGTGGGCGACCGCCAGGATGCGGCCGCTGCGGGCCTTGATCTCCTCCAGGGCGGCGCGGTTCTTCTCCAGCAGGTCGTCGTCGGGGACGATCGCGACGGTCGGCATGGCGGGCTCGATGAGGGCCAGCGGGCCGTGCTTCAGCTCCGAGGCGGGGTAGGCCTCGGCGTGGATGTAGGAGACCTCCTTGAGCTTCAGGGAGGCCTCGCGCGCCACCGGGTAGCCGCGCACCCGGCCGATGAACATCATCGACTTGGCGTCCGCGTACTGCGCCGACAGCGTCTTGATCTGCTCCTCGCCCTTGAGGATCTCGTCGATCTGGCCGGGCAGCTTGCGCAGGCCCTCGATGATCCGCTTGCCGTCCGCGACCGACAGGTCACGGATGCGGCCCAGGTGCAGGGCGAGCAGCGCGAAGGAGACCACCATGTTGGTGAAGCACTTGGTGGAGACCACGCAGACCTCGGGGCCGGCGTGGACGTAGATGCCGCCGTCGGTCTCCCGGGCGATCGCCGAGCCGACCACGTTCACCAGGCCCAGCACCCGCGCGCCCTTGCGCTTGAGCTCCTGGACGGCCGCCAGCACGTCGTAGGTCTCACCGGACTGGGAGACCGCCACGTACAGCGTGTCGGGGTCCACGACCGGGTTGCGGTAGCGGAACTCGGAGGCCGGCTCGGCGTCCGAGGGGATACGGGCCAGCTCCTCGATCATCTGCGCGCCGATCTGGCCCGCGTGGTACGAGGTGCCGCAGCCCAGGATCTTCACCCGGCGCACCCCGCGCGCCTCGCGGGCGTCGAGGTTCAGGCCGCCGAGGTGCACGGTGGAGAAGCGGTCGTCGATCCGGCCGCGCAGCGCGCGGTCCACCGCGTCCGCCTGCTCGGAGATCTCCTTGTGCATGTACGTGTCGTGGCCGCCCAGGTCGTAGGACTCGGCCGCGTACTCGACGGTCTCCGGGGCGGACGTGGTGCGCGAGCCCTCGGTGGTGTACGTGCGGTAGTCGTCGGCCTTGAGGGTGGCCATCTCGCCGTCGTCGAGGGTGACGACCTGGCGGGTGTGCGAGACCAGCGCGGCGACGTCGGAGGAGACGAACATCTCGTGCTCGCCGATGCCCAGGACGACCGGGGAGCCGTTGCGGGCCACCACGATGCGGTCGGGGAAGTCGGCGTGCAGCACGGCGATGCCGTAGGTGCCCTCGATGTGCCGCAGCGCCTCGCGGACCCGCTCCTCCAGCTTCTCGGCGGCGGAACGGGCGATCAGGTGGGCCAGCACCTCGGTGTCGGTCTCCGAGGCGAAGGTGATGCCGTCGGCGGTGAGCCTGGCGCGCAGCTCGGCGGCGTTGTCGATGATGCCGTTGTGGACGACCGCGACCTTGCCCTCGGTGTCCAGGTGCGGGTGGGCGTTCTCGTCGGTCGGCGCGCCGTGGGTGGCCCAGCGGGTGTGCGCGATGCCCGTGGTGCCCGCGAAGCGCTTCGGCACGCGCGCCTCCAGCTCACGGACCCGGCCCTTGGCCTTGGCGGTCTTCAGGCCGCCCGCGGCCTTGCCGGTGCCCTTGGCGTGGATGGCGATGCCCGCCGAGTCGTAGCCGCGGTACTCCAGGCGCTGCAGGCCCTCGAGGAGCAGCGGGGCGACATCACGTTTGCCGATATACCCAACGATCCCGCACATACAGTGACCCTCCCAGAAAGCGTGGTGACGATGGTTCGTGCCCGGCCCGGTGTGCCGGGCGTGGCCGTCAGCCGTAGATGAGGCGGCGCAGCTGGCGGGCCGAGAGATCGGGCGGGGCCACGGCGCGGTGCGGCAGCTCGTGGCGGAGCCGTTCGAAGATCTCCTCGTTGCGCAGTCCCTGGGACTGCAGCTCCCGATGGCGCCGGCGGACGAATTCCTCGATGGTCTCGTCGAAGTACGCCAGCACGTCGAGCACCACCCGGGCGGCCTCACCGCGCTGAAGCGGTGTGCTGCGCACCAGGTGGTCCACCAGGTCTTCGTGCGGCGCCTCAGCGCTGCGGTGACGGCGATCGAGCACCCGTCGATATTGCGGGGCGGCGCGCGGAATGGCAAGAAATCTGCCCGCTATCGGGCACGTCCCCGGTTTGGGGGCCTGAAACTGGTCCGAACCTTGACCGGAATCGAGGCTCGCGGTACGCATGGTCACCGTTCGGTCGCTCCATGCCATGCACCACGCCCTGCACGAGGTTCGCCGAAGGGACCGTCCATGAGACGACGCAGACTGCTGTTCTCGCTGCTGCTGGTCGCGGCCGCGGGGCTGGGGACCGCCGCCGTACCGCCGCAGGGCGCCGCCGGAGCCGCTCCCCGGGCCGCCACCCCACTGGACCGGGTGATCCCCGCTCCGGCGTCCGTACGCGGCGGCGGGGAGGCGTACACCCTCGGGGCCGGCACCCGCATCCGGGTGCCCGGCGGCTCCGGTGAGGCCAAGCGGATCGCCGGCTATCTGGCGGGGCTGCTGCGGCCCGCCACCGGGCTCGCCCTCCCCGTGACGACCAAGGACGGCCGGGACGGCATCGTGCTGCGCCTCGGCGGCAGCGGCACCGGCGGGCTGGGCGCCGAGGGCTACCGGCTGACCTCCGACGGCCGTGCCGTCACCCTGAGCGCCGCCCGCCCCGCCGGTCTCTTCCACGCCGTGCAGACCCTGCGCCAACTGCTGCCCGCCGGCGCGGAGCGGGAACGCGCCGGGCGCACGCCCTGGCGGATCGCCGGGGGCACCATCACCGACTCCCCGCGCTACGGCCACCGCGGCGCGATGCTCGACGTCTCCCGGCACTTCTTCACCGTCGCGCAGGTCAAGCGCTATATCGACCAGCTCGCGATGTACAAGATCAACCGGCTGCATCTGCACCTGTCGGACGACCAGGGCTGGCGGATCGCCCTTGCGTCCTGGCCGCGGCTGGCGACCTATGGCGGCTCCACCCAGGTCGGCGGTGGCCCCGGCGGCTACTACGCCAAGGACGACTACCGCGAGATCGTCCGCTACGCCGCGGCCCGCTATCTGACCGTCGTGCCCGAGATCGACATGCCGGGCCACACCAACGCCGCGCTGGCCTCCTACGCCGAGCTCAACTGCAACGGCCAGGCGCCGCCCCTCTACACCGGCACGAACGTCGGCTTCAGCTCCCTGTGCGTGCCGAAGAAGGTGACGTACGACTTCGTCGACGACGTGATCCGGGAGATCGCCGCGCTCACCCCGGGCCGCTACCTCCACATCGGCGGTGACGAGGCACACTCCACCAGCCACGCGGACTACGTGGCCTTCATGGACAAGGTGCAGCCGGTGGTCGCCAAATACGGCAAGACCGTGGTCGGCTGGCACCAGCTGACCGGGGCGCGCCCGGCCAGGGGCGCCGTCGCGCAGTACTGGGGCTACGACAAGACGGGCGCCGCGGAGCGCCGACAGGTCGCCGACGCCGCCCGCAACGGCACCCGGCTGATCCTCTCGCCCGCCGACCGCGCCTACCTCGACATGAAGTACGACAAGGACACGCCGCTGGGCCTGTCCTGGGCGGGCTATGTCGACACCCGGCGCTCCTACGACTGGGACCCGGGCAGCTATCTGAAGGACGCGCCCGCGGACTCCGTCCTCGGCGTGGAGGCGCCCCTGTGGACCGAGACGCTGTCGACCTCGGCGCACCTCGAGTACATGGCCTTCCCGCGGCTGCCCGGCATCGCGGAGCTGGGCTGGTCCCCGGCGAGTACCCACGACTGGGACGACTACAAGGTGCGGCTGGCCGCCCAGGCGCCCCGCTGGGACGCGCTGGGCATCAACTACCACCGCTCGCCGGAAGTGCCCTGGCCGGCGAAGTGAGCCCGCCGTGCCGGGCGTCCGACGACGCCCGGCACGGCCTCCGGGTCCTCAGACCCGCTCGGCGGCGATCAGCAGGTACTGGAAGCTGCCGTTGCGGTACGCGGTCAGGAAGGTGTCCTCGATCCCCGTGACCAGGTGGTCGGCCTCCCGGCGCAGCTCCCAGTACGGCAGCGCGGCCTCCGTCAGGTCCTCGACGTGCACGGGGACGAGCCGGTTGCGGGCCATCGCGCGGAAGTACTCCGACCGCGGGTGGATGTCGCAGATGTAGTGGGCGTTGATGAGGGACACCTCGCGGGAGGCGCGCCCGTAGGCGTCGTTGTAGCAGCCGGTGATCGTGACATACCGTCCCCCGCGCCGCAGCAGCCTGGCGTGCTCCGCGAACAGCAGGTCCAGCTCGACGTACATGGTCGACTCGTTGTTCCAGGACGCCGCGTAGGCGCCGGAGGTGAAGCCGGTGTCGAGCATGTTGCGGTGGTGGTAGCGCACCCTGTCGTCGATACCGCGCTTGAGGGCCTGGCCGTTGGCGAAGTCGGCCTGCTTGGCGGAGATGGTGGCCCCGTCGGCGTGGCAGCCGTAGCGCAGATGCGCGACCACGCTGCCGCCGCCGCGGCCGCACCCGGCGTCGAAGACCCGGTCGGCGGGGGAGAGGTCACCGAGGTGGGAGGCGAGGAGTTCGGCCTGGGCGTGCTCCAGCCGGTGCAGTTCGCCGGTGACCCGTTCGCGGCGCCGGGCGGGGTCCGGCTCCTTCAGCACCGACCGGTCGGCGTCCCCGATGCCGTAGTGGTGGTGGTAGAGGTCGTCGATCCTCCCCAGTTCGAGGTTGACCGGGTTCTCCTCGGCGTTCCAGTAGTCCGCGACCCGGGACTGGTACGTGGACTGGGTCGGCACCGGTGTGCGGGCGGTGTCGGCGTGAGCGATGGTCAACGGTGACTCCTTGCTGTGGTGCGCGGATCGGTCTACCAGTAGTTGGGCAGCTGGTAGCGGTCGGTGTTGGTGGCGTGCCACTCGTGGTTGCCGGACACCCAGTCGGCCAGGCCGCGGACGTACCGTTCGAGGAGGGGCGAGGTGGCGGACAGCGGAGCCGACTCCGTCTCGAACGCCTCCATGATCTGGTTGTGGATCTCGACGCTCTTCAGGTAGGCGGCCTTCAGGCCGCGCCGGTCGTTGGCGGCCACCACCTGGGGCAGGTTCAGATGGTCCGGGTCACTCGCCAGCTCCCTGGTGAAGGAGTACAGGTCGTTGACGATGGTGGTGGCGTTGCAGGCCAGCGCGGTGACCCGCTGGACCTCGGGGCGGGCGTAGAGCGCCTCGGGGAGCTCGTAGCCGTCCACGGCGTCGACGATGGACAGACAGGGGCGGAAGTTGTTGAACTGCCGCATGACCAGGTACTCCCAGACCCGCGGCGCGTGCCGGGTCTCCGCCCAGGCGGCCTCGGCGAGATAGCCGAGGTGCAGCCGGGCGATGTCCTGGACGAACCGGTCGGTCTGGCTGGGGGTGGCGAGGGCCGCGTAGTCCTTCAGGGCCCAGTGGTAGGAGCGCAGCGGCCCGTCGGCCTGCACACCGTGGCGCCACTCCTCCTCCAGCTCGGGGGTGCCGTGCAGCGGGTCGAGGGCCGACTGGGCCAGGATCAGCCGGCCGCCGAGGCCGCGGTGGGCGCCGCCCTTGCCCTCGTCCTCCTCGCAGTAGCAGTTGTCGACGATGTTCTCGGCCAGCAGCAGCTTGCCCGCGACGGTGAGGCGTTCGAGGTCGGCCGCACCGGGATGCTGGAGGACGACGGCCCGGCCGAACCGGAACTCGGTGAAGTCCCCGGTCCACTGGGCGGGGAAGAGGTCCAGCCGGCGGGCCCAGGCCTCCAGTCTGCGGTCGATCTCCCGGGCCTTCTCCGGGTCGGCGGGCGCGGCGGGCCGGTACCTCAGCCCGGGGACGGCTCCGCCGGGGCGCCGGTTCCGCAGGGTGCGGACGAGGTTCGGCGGGCCGGGCAGCGCGAACGCGGCGGCGGGGTTCGGGGGCGTGCTCATGGTTCGGGACTCCACCTGCTCAGTCGGCGCTCCGGCCGATCTGGACGTTCTCCAGGACTCCGACGGCGTCGGGCACGAGGATGGCCACCGAGTAGTAGGCGGTGACGAGGTAGTTGATGACGGCGGCCGGGTCGATGCCCATGAACCGGACGTTCAGGCCGGGCTCGTACTCCTCGGGGATGCCGGTCTGGTGCAGGCCGACGACTCCCTGGTCCGCCTCACCGGTACGCAGCGCGAGGATGCTGCTGGTGTGGGTGTCACTGACCGGGATCTTGCCGCACGGGAAGATCGGGACGCCGCGCCAGGCGGGCACCTCGTGCCCGTCGACGTTCGCCGTGCCCGGCACCAGACCGCGTTTGTTGCACTGCCGGAAGAAGGCGGCGATCGCCTTCGGGTGGGCCAGGAACAGCCGGGTCTTGCGGCGCATGGACAACAGCTCGTCCATGTCGTCCGGGGTGGGCGGGCCGGTGTAGGAGCTGATGCGCTGGCCGTGGTCGGCGTTGTGCAGCAGTCCGAACTCCCGGTTGTTGAGCAGCTCCCACTCCTGGCGCTCGCGGACCTCCTCGACGGTGAGCCGGAGCTGCTGCCGGGTCTGGTCCATGGGGTCGTTGTAGAGGTCGGCGACCCGGCTGTGGACCCGCAGCACGGTCTGGGTCAGGGAGAGTTCGTACTCGCGCGGGGCGAGCTCGTAGTCGACGAAGCCGCCGGACAGCGTGGGCTCGCCGACGTGCCCCGCCCGCACCGGTACCTCCGCCTCGCCCTTGCGGTTCATGGGGCGCTGCTGCCGCTCCGCGTACGCCGTCAGATGGGCGGCGAGGGACGGCACCCGGTCGGTGAACTCCCGGACCACGTCCCAGGGCAGCACCATCACGACGCCCGCCGTCTCGGCCCGGACCGAGGTCAGCCACCGGGGGTCGGGCCGGCCGATCGCCTCGTCCCCCATCTGGTCGCCGTCCGTGACGACGCCGAGGACCTCCTCCTCGCCGTACTTGCCGGGCGCGGAGCGGGTGAACCGGCCGTGGACGACGAGGTAGGCCTCGGTGGTGGGCTGTCCGGCCTCGAAGAGGACCTGGCCGGCCCGGACCTCCCGCACCCGGAAGCGGCCGGCCAGCTCCTTGAGGACCTCGGTGTCGGAGTAGCCGCGCAGGGCGGGAAGTTCGGTGAGGGTCCGCGGGATCACCCGGATGTCGTCCGCGCCGTTCTGCTCGAACTGGACCCGGCCCCGGCCGACGCGGAGCTGGAGACGGCGGTTGACCCGGTAGGAGCCGCCCTTGACGTCCACCCAGGGCAGCGCCTTCAGCAGCCATCGCGAGGTGATGGCCTGCATCTGGGGCTCGGACTTGGTGGTGGTCGCCAGCCGGCGCGCGGCCTGTGTGCTGAGGCTGGTGAGCGCGCTGTCTGCGGGTGGTGCGGCAGTGGGCTCGTCGGCGGCGGCACCGGTGATGCTGTCCGGTACGGACACATTCCCCTCCCGGGACATGAACAGAAGTGAGCAAAACGTCCTGCCGTGAACAAAGTGGCCGTGTTCAGGAGCAAGCCAAACAGGGGGGAGGGCACGTCGGTACGGCGTGAAAGGGGGCGAACTCGCATCCACGAGTCATAAACCCCGAAGCGAGGCAGGCGGATCATGGTGGTGCGCCCGCGCGCCCTCGGGCCGCCGCATGCTCCCCGCGCACCGGGGTACAGGCGCGGACGCGCACAGGGGCGCACACAGAAGCGGCGGCCCGGTCGCCGAAGCGACCGGACCGCCTTCCTTCACCGCACCGGGGGCTTGCCCCGGGAGACGCCCTACGAGACGCCCAACTCCCGGGCGATCAGCATCCGCTGGACCTCGCTGGTGCCCTCGCCGATCTCCAGGATCTTGGAGTCCCGCCACATCCGGGCGACCGGGTATTCGTTCATGAAGCCGTAGCCGCCGTGGATCTGGGTGGCCTCGCGGGCGTTGTCCACCGCGATCTCGGACGAGTAGAGCTTGGCGAGCGCGGCCTCCTTCTTGAAGGGCTCGCCGTGCACCAGCCGGGACGCGGCGTCGCGCCAGGCCAGCCGGGAGGTGTGCGCGCGCAGCTCCATGTCGGCCAGCTTGAACTGGATGGCCTGGTTGCTGCCGATCGCCCGGCCGAAGGCCCGCCGCTCCTTGGCGTAGCGCACCGACTCGTCCACACAGCCCTGCGCCAGGCCGGTGGCCAGCGCCGCGATGGCGATCCGGCCCTCGTCGAGGATGCGCAGGAACTGGGCGTAGCCGCGGCCCTCCTCGCCGAGCAGGTTGGCGGCGGGGACCCGGACGTCGGAGAAGGACAGCTCGCGGGTGTCCGAGGCGTTCCAGCCGACCTTGGAGTACGGGGCGCCGACCGTGAAGCCGGGCGTGCCGGAGGGCACGATGATCGAGGAGATCAGCGGGGAGCCGCCAGAGGAGTCGGACGCAGCCTTGCGGCCGGTGACGGCGGTGACCGTGACCAGTCCGGTGATGTCCGTACCGGAGTTGGTGATGAAGCACTTGCTGCCGTTGATCACCCAGTCGTCGCCGTCGCGCACCGCCGTGGTCCGCGTGGCGCCGGCGTCCGAGCCGCCGTCCGGCTCGGTCAGGCCGAAGGCGCCGAGCATCTCACCGCTGCACAGCTTGGGCAGCCACGCGCGCTTCTGCTCCTCCGTGCCGAAGTGGTAGAGCGGCATGGCGCCCAGGGAGACGCCCGCCTCCAGGGTGATGGCCACCGAGGAGTCGACCCGGGCCAGCTCCTCCAGGGCGATGCCGAGCGCCAGGTAGTCGCCGCCCATCCCGCCGTACTCCTCGGGGAAGGGCAGCCCGAACAGGCCCATCCGGCCCATCTCCTGCACGATCTCGTACGGGAACGCGTGCTGCTCGTAGTACTCGCCGATCTTCGGGGCGACGACGTCGTGCGCGAACGCCTCGACCGTGCGCCGGAGTTCTTCCAGCTCGGCGGGCAGACGGTGGTCCAGGGACATGGGGGTCACTCCTTGTGGGAGAGGGCACGGAGGGTACGGGAGGGGCTCGGCCGGCCAAGGGCCTCGGCCATCCACACGCTGGTGGCGGTCAGGCGGTCCAGGTCGACCCCGGTCTCGATGCCGAGGCCGTGCAGCATCCACACGAGGTCTTCGGTGGCGAGGTTTCCGGTGGCGCTCTTGGCGTACGGGCAGCCGCCGAGGCCGCCCGCCGACGCGTCGAGGGTGGTGACGCCGTGCTGGAGCGCGGCGAAGGTGTTGGCGAGGGCCTGCCCGTAGGTGTCGTGGAAGTGCACACCGATACGGGAGGTGGGCACCCCGGCCTCGTTGAGGGAGGCCAGCAGGGTCCGCACATGGCCGGGGGTGGCGACGCCGATGGTGTCGCCCAGGCTCAGTTCGTCGCAGCCCAGGTCGAGCAGCGCCCGGCAGACCCGGACGGTCTGCGCGACCGGCACCGGGCCCTCCCAGGGGTCGCCGAAGCACATCGAGAGATAGCCGCGGACCTCCGCCCCGGCGTCCTTGGCGCGCGCCACGACCGGTGCGAACATCGCCAGCGCCTCGTCGACCGTGCGGTTGAGGTTGGCCTTGGCGAAGGACTCGGTGGCGCTGCCGAACACCGCGATCCGGCGGGCGCCCAGGGCGAGCGCCCGGTCCAGCCCGCGCTCGTTGGGGACCAGCACCGGGAGCCGGTGCGGGTCGAGGTCGCCCAGCAGCGGGAACAGCTGCTCGGCGTCGGCGAGTTGGGGCACCCACTTGGGGTGGACGAAGCTGGTGGCCTCGACGGTCGGCAGGCCCGCGGCGGCGAGGCGGTGGATGAACTCCGCCTTGATCTCCGTGGGCACCACGGTCTTCTCGTTCTGCAGGCCGTCGCGCGCGCCGACCTCATGGATGCGCACGCGGGTGGGCAGCCCCTCCGCGCGGATCTCCATCGGCAGTCCGGCCGCGGTCATGAGGCGCTCTCCTGCCCGCCCCCGGGGCCGCCCGCGGACGCGGCGGCCTCGTCGGGGCTCTCGTGCGGGGCGACCACGGCCAGGATCTGGTCCATGGCGACGGTCGATCCCGCGGTGACGTCGAGTTCGGTGACGGTCCCGGCGTGCGGTGCGGAGATGACGTGCTCCATCTTCATCGCCTCCACCACCAGCAGGCCCTGGCCGGCGGCCACCTCGTCGCCGACGGCGACCTTGACAACGGTGACGGTGCCGGGCATCGGGGCGGCCAGGGTGTCCGCACCGTGCGCCCCGCCGGCCCCGCGCAGCGCGGCCGCCACCGGGTCGTGGCTCGTCACCTGCCAGGAGTCGCCGTCCCGGCCGAGCCAGTCGCCGCTGCGGTGGAAGCTGTGCAGCACGCCGTCGACGGTGATCCGTACGCGGTCCGGTGTGACCTGGCCGGCGGCCGCGTCCGGCCGTACGTCGAGGGCGACCGGGTCGTGTCCGGGAACCCGCAGCCAGTGGCGTACCGGTGCGGGCTCGCCGCCGAGGCGGAAGCCGTCCGGCGCGGCGAACGGGTCGCGCCAGCCGCCGTCCGCCACCACCGGCTCCAGGGCGGCCTGGCGCACCGCTGCGGCCGCCGCGTACACCTCGTCCGGCACCGTGCCGTCGACCAGCCCGGCCGCCTCCCGCTCCACCAGGCCGGTGTCCAGCTCACCGGAGACCACGTCCGGGTGGGCCAGCAGCCGCCGCAGGAAACCGGCGTTGGTGGTGACGCCGAGGGTGACCGTCCCGGCCAGCGCGGCGCGGAGCCGGCGCAGTGCGCTCGCCCGGTCCGGGCCGTAGGCGATCACCTTGGACAGCATCGGGTCGTAGCGGCTGCCGACCTCGCCGCCCTCGGAGAGCCCGGAGTCCGTGCGCACCCCGTCGCCCTGCGGTTCGTGGAGCGCGAGCACCGTGCCGCCGGTCGGCAGGAAGTCCCGTGCCGGGTCCTCGGCGCAGATCCGTGCCTCGATGGCGTGGCCGGTGAGGGTGAGGTCCTCCTGGGCGAACGGGAGCGGCTCACCGGCCGCGACCCGCAGCTGCCACTCCACCAGGTCGAGGCCGGTGACCAGCTCGGTGACCGGGTGCTCGACCTGGAGGCGGGTGTTCATCTCCATGAAGTAGTAGGAGGACGGGTCCTTGCCGGGCACGATGAACTCGACGGTGCCGGCGCCGCGGTAGCCGCAGGAGCGGGCCGCCTGCACGGCCGCCTCGCCCATCGCGGCGCGGGTGGTCTCGTCCAGCAGCACCGAGGGGGCCTCCTCGATGACCTTCTGGTGGCGGCGCTGGAGGGAGCACTCGCGCTCGCCGAGGTGGATCACGTTGCCGTGGCCGTCCGCCAGCACCTGGATCTCGATGTGCCGGGGCCGGTCGATCCAGCGCTCGACGAGCAGGGTGTCGTCGCCGAAGGAGGAGCGGGCCTCCCGGCGCGCGGACGCGATCTCGTCGGCCAGCAGCGCCGCGTCGCGGACCAGCCGCATGCCCTTGCCGCCACCGCCCGCGGACGGCTTGAGCAGGACCGGTACCCCGATCTCCCGGGCCGCGGCGGCCAGTTGGTCGTCGCTCAGCCCGCTGCCCGAGGAGCCGGGCACGACCGGGACCCCGGCCTCCCGCACCGTCTCCTTGGCCCGGATCTTGTCGCCCATCAGCTCGATGGCGTCGGCGGAGGGGCCGATGAAGACCAGCCCGGCGTCCGTGACGGCGCGGGCGAAGGCGGCGTTCTCGGCGAGGAAGCCGTAGCCCGGGTGGACCGCCTGGGCGCCGGTCCGGGCGGCCGCGTCCAGCAGCCGCTCCACGGACAGATAGCTCTCGGCGGCCGGGGCCGGGCCGATGCGTACGGCGGTGTCGGCCTCGCGGACATGGCGGGCGTCGGCGTCCGCGTCGCTGAAGACGGCGACCGAGCGGATGCCGAGGGCGCGCAGCGTACGGATGACGCGGACCGCGATCTCGCCGCGGTTGGCGATGAGGACGGTATCGATGGTGGTGGCCATTCCTGTGGACATCCCTCTCACATCCGGAAGACGCCGTAGCCGGGCGCGGTGCGGTCCTTCTCGGGCAGCGGGGCGTTGGCGCAGGCGGTCAGCGCCAGGCCCAGCACCTGCCGGGTCTCCAGCGGGTCGATCACACCGTCGTCCCACAGCCGCGCGGTCGCGTAGTAGGCGTTGCCCTGGGTCTCGTACTGCTCGCGGACCGGCGCCTTGAAGGCGGCCTCGTCCTCGGCGCTCCACTCCTCGCCGTGCGCCTCCAGCTGGTCGCGCTTGACGGTCGCGAGGACGGAGGCGGCCTGTTCGCCGCCCATCACCGAGATCTTGGCGTTCGGCCACATCCACAGGAAGCGCGGCGAGTAGGCCCGCCCGCACATGGAGTAGTTGCCCGCCCCGTAGGAGCCGCCGATGACGACCGTCAGCTTGGGGACGCGGGTGCAGGCCACCGCCGTCACCATCTTCGCGCCGTGCTTGGCGATGCCGCCGGCCTCGTACGAACGGCCCACCATGAAGCCGGAGATGTTCTGCAGGAACAGCAGCGGGATGCCGCGCTGGTCGCACAGCTCGATGAAGTGGGCGCCCTTCTGGGCGGACTCGGAGAACAGGATGCCGTTGTTGGCGACGATGCCGACCGGGTGCCCGTGGATATGGGCGAAGCCGGTGACCAGCGTCGTGCCGTACTCCGCCTTGAACTCCGCGAAGCGCGAGCCGTCCACCAGCCGGGCGATCACCTCACGGACGTCATAGGGCGTACGGGAGTCCGCGGGCACCGCCCCGTACAGCCCGGCCGGGTCGGCTTTGGGCTCCTCGACGGTCCGCACGGTCCACGGGAGCGGCTCGCGCTCGCCGAGGGTTCCGACGATGGTGCGCACCAGGCGCAGGGCGTGCGCGTCGTCCTCGGCGAGATGGTCGGTGACGCCGGAGGTCTTCGCGTGCACCTCGCCGCCGCCCAGCTCCTCGGCGGTGACGACCTCGCCGGTGGCGGCCTTCACCAGCGGCGGTCCGCCCAGGAAGATCGTCCCCTGGTTGCGGACGATCACGGCCTCGTCGCTCATCGCGGGCACGTAGGCACCGCCCGCCGTGCACGACCCCAGCACCGCCGCGATCTGCGGAATCCCCGCCCCCGACATCCGCGCCTGGTTGTAGAAGATCCGCCCGAAGTGCTCCCGGTCGGGGAAGACCTCGTCCTGCATCGGCAGGAAGGCACCGCCGGAGTCCACGAGATACAGACAGGGGAGACGGTTCTCCAGGGCGATCTCCTGCGCCCGCAGGTGCTTCTTGACCGTCATCGGGTAGTAGGTGCCGCCCTTGACCGTGGCGTCATTGGCGACGATCACCGTCTCGCGGCCGGAGACCCGGCCGATACCGGCGATCACGCCGGCGGCCGGGGCCGCCCCGCCGTACATCCCGTCCGCGGCCAGCGGCGCCAGCTCCAGGAACGGCGAGCCGGGGTCCAGCAGCGCGTCCACCCGGTCGCGGGGCAGCAGCTTGCCGCGCGCGGTGTGCCGCGCCCTGGCCTTCTCGCCGCCGCCCAGCCGGGCCGCCGCGAGCTTCTCGCGCAGCTCGGCGGCCAGCTCGCGGTGCGCGGCCTCGTTGGCACGCCAGGAGTCGGACGCCGGATCGGCGGTACTCCCCAGCACCGGTGCCTGCTCCATCAGTACGAGCCCCCTTGCTCGGTCTGCTGTCCCGGTGCCGCGGTCCGCGGTATTCGGGCCATCCGGGTTAATGGGCGTTAACCCCATTGCTGTCAGGTTAACGAGCACTAACCCGGCTGTCTACAATCGACGTCATGAGTGATGTGCAGGACCCCGCCCCGACCAGCCGCCGCGAGCAGATCCTCAAGGAGGCCGCCCGGCTCTTCGCGGAGCGCGGCTTCCACGGCGTCGGCGTGGACGAGATAGGGGCGGCCGTGGGCATCTCCGGCCCCGGCCTCTACCGGCACTTCGCCGGCAAGGACGCCATGCTCGCCGAGCTGCTGGTCGGGATCAGTGAGCGGCTGCTCGCCGGCGGCCGGATGCGGGTCGCGGAGGGCGGCGGGAGTCCCGAGGCGGTGCTGGACGCGCTGATCGACGGGCACATCGACTTCGCGCTGGACGACCGGCCGCTGATCACCCTGCACGACCGGGAGCTGGACCGGCTGCGGGAGGCCGACCGCAAGCGGGTCCGCCAGCTCCAGCGGCAGTATGTGGAGCTGTGGGTGGACGTCGTCCGCCGGGTCCACCCGGGCCCCTCCGAGTCCCGGGCCCGCGCCGCGGTGCACGCCGTCTTCGGCCTGCTCAACTCCACCCCGCACCTGGGCCGCCCGGGCTCCCTGCCGGGCCGCACGGACATGGCGGAGCTGCTGCACCGGCTCGCGCTGGGCGCGTTCGGCGCGGTGGCGGCGGAGCCGTCGGCGGGGGAGCCGGTGGCGGTGCCGGTTCCCGGCGCCTAGTCCGTACGCATTTTCGTTGACCTCTGGACAGCTTAGGTAACTGGCCGGTAGCTTTCGCTGAGCAAGCGCTTAGACAGGCGCTTGGACCGGCGACCTGGAGGAGGCGACGTAGATGCGCCGTACGGTGTTCAACGAGGACCACGAGGCGTTCCGCGAGACCATACGCGCCTTCATCGAGGCCGAGGTCGTGCCCGTGCACGACGAGTGGCTGGCCGCCGGCCAGGCCCCGCGCGACTTCTACTACAAGCTCGGCGAGCTGGGCGTCTTCGGTATCCGCGTCCCCGAGGAGTTCGGTGGCGCCGGCATCGACTCGCACAAGTTCGAGGCCGTGATGTACGAGGAGACCTCCCGTGCGGGCGTCTCCTTCGGCGGCTCCGGCGTGCACGTCCTGCTCGGCCTGCCGTACATCCAGATGCTCGCCACCGACGAGCAGAAGAAGCGCTTCCTGCCGAAGTTCGTCAGCGGCGAGGAGATGTGGGCGCTGGCGATGACCGAGCCGGGCACCGGCTCCGACCTCGCGGGCATGAAGTCCACCGCGAAGCTGTCGGAGGACGGCACGCACTACGTCCTCAACGGCGCCAAGACCTTCATCACCGGCGGTGTGCACGCCGACCGCGTCATCGTCTGCGCCCGCACCGCCGCCCCCCGCGAGGACGACCGCCGCTTCGGTATCTCGCTGTTCGCCGTGGACGCCAAGTCCGCCGGCTACTCCGTGGGCCGCAAGCTGGACAAGCTCGGCCTCAAGATCTCCGACACCGCCGAGCTGGCCTTCGTCGACGTCAAGGTCCCGGTCGAGGACCTGCTCGGCGAGGAGAACAAGGGCTTCGCCTACCTGGGCCTGAACCTCGCCTCCGAGCGCTGGGGCATCGCCTTCGGCGCCTACGCCCAGGCCAAGGCCGCCGTCCGGTTCGCCAAGGAGTACGTGCAGGAGCGCACGATCTTCGGCAAGACCGTGGCCTCCTTCCAGAACACCAAGTTCGAACTGGCCGCCTGCCAGGCCGAGGTGGACGCCGCCGAGGCCGTCGCCGACCGCGCGCTCGAAGCCCTGGACGCCGGCGAGCTGACGCCGGCCGAGGCCGCCTCCGCCAAGCTGTTCTGCACCGAGGTGGCGCACCGTGTGATCGACAAGTGCCTCCAGCTGCACGGCGGCTACGGCTTCATGAACGAGTACCCGATCGCCCGCCTGTACGCCGACAACCGCGTCAACCGCATCTACGGCGGCACCAGCGAGGTCATGAAGTCCATCATCGCCAAGTCCATGGGCCTCTAGGCCGTAAGGGCCCCGCGCACGTGAACGACGCACTCCGGTCCCTGCTCGGTCTGCTCTCCCTGGAGCGGATCGAGCAGGACATCTTCCGGGGCGAGAGCCGCGCCTCGGTCGTCCCCCGGGTCTTCGGCGGCCAGGTCGCCGCCCAGGCCCTGGTCGCGGCCGGGCGCACGGTCCCCGCCGACCGGCCGCCGCACTCCCTGCACGCGTACTTCCTGCGTCCCGGGGACCCCGGCGCGCCCATCGTCTACACCGTCGACCGCATCCGCGACGGCCGGTCCTTCACCACCCGCCGCGTCGTCGCCGTCCAGCACGGCCAGCCGATCTTCCACCTCTCCGCCTCCTTCCAGGAGGCCGAGGAGGGGCTGGAGCACCAGGAGCCGATGCCGCCGGCACCGGACCCGCTGGAACTGCCCACCGCCGCCGAGATGCTGCCCCGGCACGCCGAGCGGTTCCTCGCCCCGGACGTCGCCGAGCGCCTGCTGGAGGCACGGGCCGCCATCGACCTGCGGTACGTCGACGAGCCGCCCTACGCCACCGTCGGCGAGGTGCGCGAGCCCAGGTCCCAGGTCTGGTTCCGCACCCAGGGCAAGCTCGACGACGCCGGCGAGATCCCCCGCCCCCTGCTGGACATCTGCCTGGTCACCTACGTCTCCGACATGACGCTGCTGGACTCCATCCTGCTCGCGCACGGCCGCGGCGGCTGGGCGGTCGGCGACGTGGTCGGCGCCAGCCTCGACCACGCGATGTGGTTCCACCGCCCGCTGCGCGCCGACGAATGGCTCCTCTACGACCAGGAGTCCCCCACCGCCCAGGGCGGCCGTGGCCTGGGCAAGGGCCGCATCTTCACGGCGGAGGGGCAGTTGGCGGTGTCGGTGATCCAGGAAGGGGTCATCCGGGTGCCGCGGGACTAGCCCCTGCGCCCCTCATGGTCGGCCGACGGGCCGGACTCCCCGGATTCCGTGGCCCGGGGGGCCGGTCCGTTGGCGTGTGTCGTGCTCGGCCCAGGAACAGCGGATCAGCCGTACGCCGTTGGTCGGTGTGGATGTGGTGGGAAAGCTGGAGGCCGGAGTGGACCCCGGCCGGAGGCACTGCTTCCCTCGACCGTTACGGCGTGACGCGGGCGAGCCGAGTTGCTTCGGCCAGCGCCAGTTGCCACGGATAGTTTTCCGGTCGCCCTTTGCCCGGCTCGTTGGGTTCGAAGCCGCCGGGCCCGTACAACACCGACACGCCCGCGCCGCGCAGTGTCGCCACTGACCGGTCGAACTGCGGATGGTGCACATAGGCGGTGTTCACGCAGGGCATGGCCACCGTGGGAATGCCCTTGCCGATGCCCTCGGCAACCACCCCGACCACGAAGTGGTGCGTCAATCCGAGCGCCCAGGCGTTGAGGGAATGGAAGGTGACCGGTGCGAACACGATGACGTCGGCCGGAGGCCACACATCAGGGGCGGCCGGTTGCTTGTACTCGGACCGGACCGGGTGCCCCGTCAGCTCTTCCAGTAGCGGCCCCTCGCCGTCGAGCCACCGGGCCGCCGTGGGCGTCAGACCGATGCACACGTCGAACCCAACTGTGCGTGCGCTGCGTGCCACTTCGGCAAACTGCTGAACGGGCGGAGCGGCGGAACCGAACAGGTAAAGCACGGGACGATTCATCACGCCATCCCACCACAGCCTTCTGACGTGCAGCCGGTGGATCTGCAGCGGAGAGCATTCACCAGCCCGCCCCCGCCGGTACCGTTCCGAATGGCTGCGAGGGACTGGAGAGCGATATGCCTTCACTGCACGACGACCACACGGGCGCACGCATCGCGCACACGCGCAAGGTCCGACGCCTGACCCAACGCGAGTTGGCCGACCTTGCCCATGTCTCGTACAGCACGTTGACCAAAGTGGAGCAGGGAGTCCTGCCCGCAAGCCCTTCGGTGCTCGGGGCGCTGGCCCGTTCCCTTTCCGTGCCGGTGACGGAACTGACCGGCCAGCCCTACCTTGAAGAACTCCGCCAGGACCAGCTGGACGGCCTGATCAACCCCATTCGCGAGGCGCTCAACATCTACGACCTCGGCCCCGATCCGGATGTATCCCCGCGCACGGTGGAGGAGTTGGCGGCACATGCCGACCGGCTGTGCGCCATGGTGCGGGCGACGAACATCAAACAGGTTGCCGCAGAGCTTCCCGGCTTGATCCACGAGGCCACGACGACGACGCACCTGAATCCCACGGACAGTAACTGGCGGCTGCTGGCGAGCACGTACCGCACCGCGTATGACGTGACAGCGAAACTGGGTTTCTCCGACCTGGGCATGGTGGCGCTCGACCGGATGGGCTGGTCGGCCGAGCGTGCCTCGGATGCGGTGCTGAGCGGAGTGCGTCAGTACATGCGGGGCGTGGCCTACTTGCGGGCGGGCGACTACCGCACCGGGAAGCGGTTGGTCCGGCTTGGCTTGACTGACCTGGATCAGGCTGCTCCCGGGCGTGTGCTTGACGCGGTAACGGGACAGCTGCACCTGGGAGCCGCCGTTCTGGCGGGCCGCGACAAGGACAGGGACACCGCAGAGGGGCACCTCGGTGAGGCTCAGCGGATCGCGGAGCGGACCGGTCCTGCGGAGAGGGTCCACTGGCTGTCGTTCGGGCCTACCAACGTCGGTGTTCACCGGGTCAGCGTGCTCGCGGAGCTGGACCTCTACCCGGAGGCCGTGCAGTCCGCGCAAGAGGTCGCGATTCCGGACGGGTGGCCGCCGTCCCGGCTGGCGCACCACCATGCCGAGGTAGCCCGTGCACTGATGTGGGCGGGACGCACGGATGCGGCATTCAAGAGCCTGCTGAAGGCCCGCAAGGTCGCCCCGCAGCAGACGCGATACCACCCCACCGTGCGGGAGACGTACGCCGGTCTGGACTCAGCCAGGCGCAGGATGCCCGACACCTTCAGCAACTACGGCTCATGGCTTCGTATGTGACGTTCCGAGAGCCCATGGCCGGAGCTATCAGCGATGACTGATAGTTCCGGCCTTCCGGTGCCGGCACGCTGAGAGGGTCAGAAGACCCCCGCGACCGTGTTGGGACGGCCCGGGGGCATGGCCAACCTGAGGAAAGCAGGTCGACATGCCGAACGGTATCGCCAGGATCTTCGAGTTGCTGCATGGACCGTTGTCAGAAGCGCCGGCTCCGGGTGTTGGTCCTCGCCCTGCGGGCAGGGCGGAGGTGGCGGCCCGATGAGCGAGTCACGGACCACGCGCCTGCTGCCGTGGACGAGTCCTGACGGGAAGACCTGCGTGCTCCTGAGTGATGGCAGGGGCGAGAGCGGTTTCTCCCGTGTCGCGGACCGTATGGAAGACATGCAGCTGCAGATGGCGGACGCGCTGCTCGATCACGCGGCCGACATGCTCGCGGACGACAAGGCGACGAATCCGCAACTCCGTTTTCTTGGAGAACAGCTGAGTGCGGCACTGCGGGACGTGCACCGCGTCGCGGAGAGCAGAGGTGCGCGGCTGAGTCGGTGAGCCAGCAGGGCGGCGGAGAAGACGGCGGGGACGGGCACCCCGGTCAGCCCTGGACGCCGCCGCCTCCGGACGGTGACATGCCGCCCGGCGACGGGACGCACCGCAAGTGAGCCTCAACTCTCACCAGGTGTCGTGCACCCCAGCGGGCCCCTTCAGCGCAACCCCGCCGCGTCCAGCAGATAGGCGGTCAGCGGGTCGTAGTGCCGCGGGCTGAGGACGTGGTCGTCCAGAGGGATCGTCACCTGGAGGGTGCCCTCGGACTCGGCCAGGAACAGGGCCGGGTCGTTGCAGTCGGCGAAGCCGATCGCGTCGATGCCGCGTTGGGCCGCGCAGCCCGCCCAGCCGTGGTCGGCCATCACCAGGTCCGGCAGCGGCCGGCCCTCCCGTTCCAGGCCGTCCAGGACGGCGGCCATCGGCTCGGGGGAGTGGGTGTGCCAGAGCGTCGCACCGCGTTCCAGCATCGCCACGTCACCGAACTGGAAGACCATGCCGTCATCCGCCCGCAGCCCGTCGGGGATGACGACGATCTCGCAGCCCGCGGCCCGCAGCGCCTCGGCGGCCGCCCGGTGGACGTCGAGCAGCCCGCCCGGGTGCCCCGTCGCGAACAGCACCCGGTGCTGCCCGGCGGCGGCCTTGCGCAGCACCGCGGCCGCCCGCTCCAGCGCGTCGACCGTCAGCTCCGGGTCGATGGTGTCCTGACCCTGCCGGTGGTGCGGATCGTCGTTGACGCCGCAGCGCTCCGCCATCACGGCCAGTACGTCCTGCTCGTCCGTCCAGCGGTCGCCGAACTCCAGGCCGAACCAGTAGTGGCGGTCGCCGTTGGCGAGTCTGCGGTAGTGGGAGAGGTTGTTCTCGCGGGGGGTGGCGACGTCACCGGCGATCCGGGTGCGGACGAGATGGTCGACGAGTTCGGCGCGTGAGGGGGCTGCGGAGGCTATCGGCATAGCGCCCATTGTGCCCGCACACCTGTTCCGGGGCCGGGGAGTTCCGCAGCCCGGACACGGGGCGCGGGGGCCGGGGTGGTGGCACCGTCCCGAGGGCTGGGTGGCGCCGCCCCGTGGACTCGCTGTGCGCCGCCCCGTGGACCCGCAGTACGCAGCCCCGCAGACCCGCAGTGCGTTGCCCTGCGGGTCTGCGGCGGCGCGCCGCCGGACACCGGTCATGCCTGGTCATCGGCCTTTCCCCGGCCTTTCCCCGGACCCCTGGCCAAAATGTCGAACGCCTCCTGCTCCGCGTGCGCAAATGTCCATGGGCCCGGAGCCCGGTGCTCCCTAATCTCACCCTCATGACCACCGCAGCCAGCGCATCCAACGGGCCCGTGGGCCCCGTCGACTCCTCCCGCGTCCCCCGCTACGCCGGGCCCGCGACGTTCGCCCGCCTGCCCCGCCTCGACGAGGTCGGCGGCCGGGCCGACGTGGCCGTCGTCGGTGTCCCCTTCGACACCGGCGTCTCCTACCGCCCCGGCGCGCGGTTCGGCGGCAACGCCATCCGTGAGGCGTCCCGGCTGCTGCGTCCCTACAACCCGGCCCAGGACGCGTCCCCGTTCGCGCTGGCGCAGGTCGCCGACGCCGGTGACATCGCCGCCAACCCGTTCAACATCAACGAGGCCGTGGAGACGGTCGAGGCCGCGGCCGACGACCTGCTCGCCGGCGGCGCCCGGATGATGACCCTCGGCGGCGACCACACCATCGCGCTGCCGCTGCTCCGCTCCGTCGCCAAGAAGCACGGCCCGGTCGCGCTGCTGCACTTCGACGCCCACCTGGACACCTGGGACACCTACTTCGGCGCCGAGTACACCCACGGCACCCCGTTCCGCCGCGCTGTCGAGGAGGGCATCCTCGACACCTCCGCGCTCTCCCACGTCGGCACCCGCGGTCCGCTCTACGGCAAGAAGGACCTCGACGAGGACGAGAAGATGGGCTTCGGCATCGTCACCTCGGCGGATGTCATGCGCCGCGGCGTCGACGAGGTCGCCGACCAGCTGCGCCAGCGCATCGGCGACCGCCCGCTGTACATCTCCATCGACATCGACGTCCTCGACCCGGCACACGCCCCGGGCACCGGCACGCCGGAGGCGGGCGGCATGACCTCCCGCGAGCTCCTGGAGATCCTGCGCGGGCTCGCGTCCTGCAACCTGGTCTCGGCGGACGTCGTCGAGGTCGCGCCCGCGTACGACCACGCGGAGATCACCGCCGTCGCCGCCTCGCACACGGCGTACGAGCTGACGACGATCATGTCCCGGCAGATCGCGGCGGGGCGGCAGGGGGAGTAGCCCCACGCTCCCGGGCCCGCGGGCCTGCGCCCCGGCACCGGACCACCCCGGCCCGTCACGGAAGCGACCGTGGCGGGCCGGTGGCATGTCCGGGGCCGGCCGGAGAACGGCCCGTCACCCGCCATGTCCCCGCCGCGCCCCGTCAGGACGGTCCCGGGTCCCGGTCCAGTGAGCGGAGGGCGAACCACAGCTCCATCCGGACGTCGGGGTCGTCCAGGTCGGTGTCGAGGAGGCCGGCGATGCGGGTGATGCGCTGGCGGACGGTGTTGCGGTGGATGCCGAGGGCGGTTGCCGTGCGGTCCCAACTGCCGTGCAGGGCGAGCCAGTTGTGGAGGGTGGCGAGGAGTGGCGGGGAGTCGGTCAGCGGGGCGAGGAGGGCCTGGGCGTGCCGGCGGGCGTCGGTGGGGGCGACGAGGGTGGTGACGCTGTGCGGGCCGGGGGTGCGGTGGCGTACCAGGGCGGCGCGGCCGGCGAGGGCGCGGCGCAGGGCGGAGGCGGCGTGCCGGTCCGCGGCCGGCAGGTCGGCGATGGCGGCGGGTTCGCTGACGCCGAGCGTCCAGCCGGGGTGCGCGGTGATCTCGTGGTCGGCGGGGATCAGGGCGCGCAGGGCGGGGGTGGCGCCGGGGGCGGTGGCCGCCTCGGTGCCGGCCTCGGAGCGGGCCGCCGCCCCGGGGGCGTCACCGGGGCGCGTCCCTGAAAGGGCGGGGGATTCGGCGGCCGTCCCCGGGGCGACGAGGGAGGTGCCCAGGGCGGCGGCCAGGGAGGCCGCCGACTCCGTGGTGTCGCGGCGGCGTTCGGCGTGGACGACGGTCCAGAGGGGCGCGCCGAGGAGCGGGGCGACATCGGCCGGGCGGGCGCCGAGGAGCAGCCGGACCAGTGCAGCGGAGTGCTCGGCGGTGGCCGGACCGTGGGCGGTGGCCGGGCCGGCGATCAGGGAGAGGAGGACGGCGGCGACGCCCGCGATGGCGTGCGCGGGCGGGTCGTGCGGGTCGGCGGCGACGACCAGCGCGGGCGCCCGGCGGTCGCGGCCGCGGCCCGTCAGGGCGAATGCGGACAGGGAGGTGCCGGGGAGCGTGTCGGTGGCCGAGGACGGGCCGCCGGCGCCGATGACCTGGGCGAGCCGGCCGGCCGCGGCCCGGACGGCGGGGGAGGGACGGGGGCCGGCCCAGGCGTGCTCCGCGCCGTCCGGGGCGAGCAGCGCGGTCCAGCCGTGCACATGGCGGGCGAGGGCGCGCAGCACGGCGGTGGCCGGGTCGGGGCGGGCGGCGGCCGCGGCGAGGGCCCGCTGCGCCTCGCTGAGCCGGGTCAGCTCGCGGTGCCGGGCCTCCGTCACGGCCTGCCAGACGGCGCTCTCCACGGCGGTGAACGGGGTGCCCGCCGGGACCTCGACGAGCGGCAGGCCGTGCCGGTCGCAGGCCGCCACCAGGGCGGGCGGCACGGTGTCGTGCACCGGCGCGATCCCGAAGCCGAGGGCGGCGGCACCGGCCGCGACGGTACGGGCGGCGTAGCCGTCGAGGTAGGCGTCCGGGCGGGTCACCTCCGCCAGGTGCATCCCCGCCGTCAGCAGCATCTCGCCGCCCAGGAGGTACGGCACCGGGTCGGCCATCTCGGAGGTGTGCACCCAGTGGATCGCGACGTCCTCGCGCGGCCCGGCGACCTGGCGCAGGCCCAGGTCCGTACGGGCGAGGAGGTCGGCCAGCGGCACGGGCGGGGTGGACGGCGGGGGCATCGGCTGCGGCATGTGCGGACCATCCACATCGGAGGGTGGTGAGTGGAGGAAACGTACACTTCAGCGTCGTCTTTCGGCCTCCTAGGGTCAACCTCCGGGACGCGGCGCCCGGACGGGACCCCCGCCCGCCGGGCGCCCGTCGTCCCCCTGCTCCACCCCACCCCCCGCTCGCATTCGCTTCTCTCCCCCTCCCCTTCTCCCCTCGGCGCAGCCGGAAGGGATGGCTCATGGCTGTCGACTACGCGGTGATCGTGCTCTATCTGGCCGGAATGCTCGCCATGGGCTGGTGGGGGATGCGGCGCGCCAAATCGAAGAGCGACTTCCTGGTCGCGGGCCGCCGCCTGGGCCCCGCGATGTACTCCGGAACGATGGCGGCGATCGTGCTCGGCGGCGCCTCCACCATCGGCGGTGTCGGGCTCGGCTACCAGTACGGCCTCTCCGGCGCCTGGATGGTCTTCACCATCGGCCTCGGGCTGCTCGCGCTGAGTGTCTTCTTCTCGGCCCGGATCGCCCGGCTGAAGGTCTACACGGTCTCCGAGATGCTGGACCTGCGCTACGGCGGCTCCGCCGGGATCATCTCCGGCGTCGTCATGTGGGCGTACACCCTGATGCTGGCGGTGACCTCGACCATCGCCTACGCGACCATCTTCGATGTGCTCTTCGGCCTGGACCGGTCGCTCTCGATCATCCTCGGCGGGGCCATCGTCGTCGCGTACTCGACGCTCGGCGGGATGTGGTCGATCACCCTCACCGACATGGTCCAGTTCGTCGTCAAGACGATCGGTGTGCTGTTGCTCCTGCTGCCCATCGCCGTCATCAAGGCGGGCGGCTTCGCCGAGATGAAGGCCCAGCTGCCGGACGACTACTTCGCGCCCCTGGGCATCGGCGGGCAGACGGTCTTCACCTATGTGCTGATCTACTCGTTCGGCATGCTGATCGGGCAGGACATCTGGCAGCGGGTGTTCACCGCGCGCAGCGACAGGGTGGCGCGCCTGGGCGGCACCGCGGCCGGTACGTACTGTCTGGCCTACGCCCTGGCCGGGGCGGTCATCGGCACCGCGGCCAAGGTGCTCTACCCGCATCTGGGCAGCCCGGACGACGCGTTCGCCACGATCGTCAGGGACGCGCTGCCGGTGGGGGTGCGCGGGCTGGTGCTGGCGGCGGCGCTCTCCGCGGTGATGTCCACGTCCTCGGGCGCGCTGATCGCCTGCGCCACGGTCGCCCACAACGACATCTGGGCGCGGGCGAAGGGCATCGTTCCGGGGCGGCGGCGGGCGGTCGCGGGAGGCCCCGGTGAAGCCGGTGATTCCGGTGAAGTCGGTGAAGTCGGTGAAGCTGGTGATTCCGGCGGCGCGCAGGCCGGGGCGCGCGACGTGACGCAGGCCGGGGCGCACGGCGAGGCGCATGACGAGGTGCGTGGCAACCGGGCCTTCATCCTCCTCATGGGCCTTGCGGTGATCGTCATCGCGCTGGCGCTCAACAACGTCGTCGAGGCGCTCACCCTCGCCTACAACGTCCTCGTCGGCGGGCTGCTGGTGCCCGTCCTCGGCGGGCTGCTGTGGAAGCGGGGCACCGCCGCCGGGGCGCTGGCCTCGGTCGCGGTGGGCGGCCTGACCGTCGTCGGCCTGATGGTCTCGCTCGGCGTCCTCGCCAACGAGCCGATCTACTACGGGCTGATCGCCTCCTTCGTGGCCTATGTGGCGGTCAGCCTGGCCACCCCGCCCACGGACGCGGCGGTCCTGGCCGCCTGGCGCGCGCGGCTGGCCGGCCACGCGGACGACGCCCCTGGCGGCACCTCGCACGACGGCTCACGCGACGGCTCGGAGGGCGACCCCGCGGGCGACCCGGAAGGGGATACGGCCGGTGCGGTGGCGCTGGCGCTGAGGCCCCCCTCCACCGCCTGAGCGGCCTGCGCCCGGCGCCTCCCGCCCGTCCGCCCTCCACGGGCAGCCCCGTCAGCCCCCTCTCCCCTCCACCCGCCCCGCAAGGAAGGCTCCCCGCACCCATGAGCACCACCCACCCCACCGCCACGCGGCACCGGCGCACCGGCGGTGACCTGGTCGTCGAGTCGCTGGCCGCGCTCGGCGCGAGCACCGTCTTCGGGCTGCCGGGGCAGCACGCGCTGGGGGTGTTCGACGCGCTGCGCCGCTCCAGCCTGCGCTATGTGGGGCTGCGGGTGGAGAACAACGCGGGCTTCGCCGCCGACGCGTACGCCCGTGCCACGCACGGGGTCGCGCCGCTGCTGGTCTCCACCGGGCCCGGTGCGCTGATGACGCTGGCCGCGCTCCAGGAGGCGGCGGCCGGATCGGCCGCCGTACTGGCCATCGGCAGTCAGGTGCCGCTGGCCGGGATGGGCGGTGGGCGCCACGGCTATCTGCATGAACTCACCGACCAGAGCGCCTCGTTCCGCGGGGTGGTCAAGTCCGTCCACACGGCCCGTACCGCGTCACAGATCCCCTCGGCGGTGGCCGCCGCCTGGGAGTCGGCGCTGAGCGTCCCGCACGGGCCGGTGTGGCTGGAGATCCCGCAGGACGTGCTGCTGGCGGAGGCCGACGTCCCGCCGGTGGGTGAACTGCGCGCCGCCCCACGGGAGTTGCTGCCGCGGCCGGAGCTGATCACGGCGGCGGCGCGTCGGCTGACGAAGGCGCGGCGGCCGGTGATCCTGGCCGGCGGCGGAGTGGTGCGGGCCGGGGCCGAGGCGGAGCTGCTGGCGCTCGCCGAGCAGCTGCGGGCGCCGGTGGCCACCACCTTCGGCGGCAAGGGCGCCTTCCCGTGGGAGCACCCGCTCTCCCTCCGCTCCTGGATGGAGGACCGCTACACCACCACCTTCCTGGAGGACGCCGACACCCTGCTGGTCGTCGGCTCGGGGCTGGGCGAACTCTCCTCGAACTACCACACGTTCCGGCCGCTGGGGCAGGTCGTGCAGATCGAGGCGGACCTCGGCAAGCTGGAGTCGAACCATGCCGCGCTGGGCATCCACGCGGACGCACGGGCGGCGCTCTCCGCCCTGGTCAAGGAGATCGGGGAGACCAGCGGGGCCGGGGAAGCCGGCGAGACCGGCGGGACCGGCGGGGCCGGTGAGGCCGGCGAGCACAGCCCCCGTGACACCACCGCAGAACCGGCCGGAGCAGCCGGACCGCCCACCCCCGAGGCCGCCGTCGCCGACCTCCTGGCGCGCGTCCGTGACCGGATCGCCGGGCAGCAACTCGACTTGGAGCAGCGGGTTCTGGGCTCGGTGCGGGACGCGCTGCCCGACGGCGCGGTCAGCTGCTGGGACATGACGATCCTCGCCTACTGGGCCTGGTCCGCCTTCGACCCGCGGCGGACCAACGCGCTGCACTCGGCGCAGGGCGCCGGCGGGCTGGGCTACGGCTTCCCGGCGGCGCTGGGCGTGGCCGCCGCCGATCCGGCGCGGCCGGTGCTGGCGGTCTCCGGTGACGGCGGCGCGATGTACTCGATCGCCGAGCTGGCCACCGCCCGGCAGTACGACCTGCCGGTGACCTGGCTCATCGTGGACGACGGCGGCTACGGCATCCTGCGCGAGTACATGACCGACGCGTTCGGCGAGGCCACCGGCACCGAACTCGCCCGGCCGGACTTCGTGGCGCTGGCCGGGTCGTTCGGGGTGCCCGCGGTCCGGACGAGCCCGGAGCGGCTCCGTACGGACCTGGCCGAGGCGCTGGCCGCGCCCGGTCCTTCGGTGGTCGTCCTCCCGGCCCAGCTGCGGATGTTCGCGCCCACCCACCTGAGTTCCTGAGGGCGGGCCGCCGGACTACGCCTCCGACGGGCCGCCGCCCGCCCCCACCCGCCCCTGCAGCAGCCGGGACAGGGCGGCGTGCACCTCCTCGACCGAGCGGTCCGGCTGGAAGGACTGCCAGTCCAGGGCGGCCACCAGGACCATGCCGAGGAGGGCGGAGGCGGTGAGCGGGATGTCCAGCTCGTCGGAGAGTTCCCCGTCCCGTACGGCGTCCCGGAGGACGTCCTCGACGACCGCCTGGGCGCGGCCGCGGACCGAGGTCAGGGTGGCGCGCCAGGTGCGGTTGGTGCGCCAGAGTTCGGCGACGTAGAGCTGGATGAGGGCGGGGGAGCAGGCGATGAAGTCCAGGCCGGCCCGGATCATCGCGTCCAGGGCGTCGACCCGGCTGCCGCCGCGGGCGGCGGTGGCGTCGGCGGCCCGGCGCAGGGAGTCGGCGAGCAGGTCGATGCCGTCCCGCAGCAGCTCCTCGTAGAGGACGTTCTTGCTCGCGAAGTTGTAGTAGACGGTGCCCTTGGCGACGCCGGCGCGGTCGGCGATCTCGTCGACGGTGGTGGCGGAGAAGCCCTGTTCGGCGATGAGGGTGACGGCGGCGTCGAAGAGCCGGCGGCGCGTCGACGTGCGGCGGGTGACGGGGGACGCCCCCGGGGCGGTGCCGTCGCCGGCACCGCCCCGGGACCCCTGGGGAACGCTCACAGGCTGAGTTCCGGGTGCAGGTCCTTCATCCGGACGACCTGCCGGCTGCGCGCCGCGAGGGCGGTCAGCGCCAGCGCGCCGAGGGTGAAGGCCGCCAGGACCACACAGCCCTGCTGGACGATGGCCAGGTCACCGCCGGTGATCAGCCGGCGCAGGCCGTCGACCACGTAACTCATCGGCAGGAACGGGTGGATGGCGGCGAAGAACCCGGGGCTGGTCTGCACCGGGTAGGTGCCGCCCGCCGAGGTCAGCTGGAGCATCAGGACGACCAGGGTCAGCACCCGGCCGGCCGGTCCGAAGAACGCGCCCAGCAGCTGGATGATGGCCGTGAAGCAGGCCGTGGACAGCAGCAGGAAGCCGACGGTGCCGGCCGTGCGGGCCATCTCCAGGCCGAGGCCCCAGTGGAGCACGGCCATCAGCGCCAGCACCTGGACGACGCCGATGGCGTAGGCCGGCAGCCAGGAGCCGAGGGCGATCCGCCAGCCCGGGGCGCCCGCGGCCAGGGCGCGCTTGCCCAGCGGCTGGAGCAGCATGAAGGCGACCATCGCGCCGACCCACAGGGACAGCGGGATGAAGTACGGCGCCAGGCCGGTGCCGTAGTTGGGCGCCTTGTGCATCGACTTGGCGGCCAGGTCGACCGGGTCGGCCATCACCTCGGTGCGGGTGTCCCGGTCCTTCTTGTCGTAGTCGGGGATCTTGGAGACGCCGCTGTGCAGCCCGTCGGCCAGCTGGTTGCTGCCGTCCTTGAGCTTGAACAGGCCGCCGGTGAGCTTGTGGGCGCCGTCCTTGGCGACGGTCAGGCCGCTGTGCAGCTTGCCGGCGCCGTCGGCGAGCGTGCCGATGCCGTCGGCGAACAGCCCGGCGCCCTCGGAGACCTTGTGGGCCCCGGCGTTGAGCTGGTTGATCTGGCCGATCGCCGTGTCCGCGCGGCTCGCGATGCCCGGCGCCTGCTCGGCGACCTTCGTGGCGCCCTGGTGCAGCCGGCGCACCTTCTCGCGCAGCTGCCCGAAGTCGGTGTGGGCGACGGTGTCGTTGACCTTCTCCGCCGCGTCGGCGGCGAGCGCGGTGCCGTCCGCGAGCGCCTTCAGCTTGGGGCAGTCGGGGTCGGTGGAGACGAGACCGGAGCAGCGCTCCTTGTAGAGGTCAGCGGCGTTGTCGGCGTTCTCCCGCGCCTTTTCGGCGGCCTTGGCGGAGTCGCCCGGCAGCCTGCCGAGGTCCTCGTCGAGCTGCCCGCTCAGGTCGGCGACGACCTGGGCCCACTGCCCGATCTCCTTGCCGTGCTCGCGGAGGTAGGGGAGGTCCTTCCGGGCGATGCCGTGGACCTTGTCGGCGAGCTGCTGGGTGCCGTCGGAGACCTGACGGGCGCCCAGGCTCAGCTTCCTGGCCTTCGTGGCGGCCTCCGCCGCGCCCTTGCTGATCTTGTCCGCGCCCTTGTCCAGCTTGCCGAGCCCGTTGGCCAGTTCGCCGGTCTTGTCCTTGGCGGTGCCCAGGCCGTCGTCCAGCTTCCCGGCCCCGTCGGCCGCCTCGGCCGTCTTGTCGTGCAGATCGGAGAACGAGACGAAGATCTTGTCGAGCATGGCCCGCGACGAGGTGGCCGAGGTCTTGGCGCGGATCTCGGAGAACACCGTCTTGGAGATCGAGCCGACGACGTAGTTGTTGGCGTCGTTCGTCCGGACCTGGAGCGCGCCGGTCTGCGGGGTGTCCCCGGAGCTGGAGGCGATCCGCTTGCTGAAGTCCTCCGGGACGGTCAGCGAGAGGTAGTACGTGCCGTTCTCGACGCCCTTGGCGGCGTCCGCTGAGCTGACCTCCTCCCAGTCGAAGGTCTTGCTGTCCTTGACGTTCTCGGCCAGGTCGTCACCCGCGTGCAGGGTCTTGCCGTTGGCCTTGGTGCCCCGGTCGTCGTTGACGAGCGCCACCGGGATCTTGTCCAGGCGGCTGTAGGGGTCCCAGAACGAGCACAGGTACAGGGCCCCGTAGAGCAGCGGGATCAGCGTCAGGGCCACCAGGCCCAGCCGGGGCAGCTTGCCCCTGCTGAACCGCTTGAGCTCAAGAGCGGCCAGCTTCGGCGAGCGCATGCGCTTCCTCCTCCTCGGGGGTCTCGGTGTCGTTCCGGACGGCGGCCGGAGCGGGGGCGGCGGCTTCGGTGCCCGTCCGCGCGGTGCTGACGGTCAGCGCCCCGGCCGGTGCGCCGTCGCCGGCGGCCACGACGGTGAGCCCCTCCCGGGTGAGGCCCTGCAGCAGCTCCCAGGCCTCGGCGCGTTCGGCGTCGGCGAGCTTGAGGTCCACGTCGTCGACGGCCAGCAGCTGCGGTCCGTGCATCAGCCCGAGCGCGACGGAGAGCCGCAGCGCCTCGATCCGCTCCAGGTCGCGCACGGTCGTCCGCAGGCCCTTGACGAGGGCGGCGGGGTCGAGTCCGGCGGCCGTGAGCGCGGCGTCGACCCGGGCGCGGGTGGCCTCCTTGTGGCGCTTGCCCCAGGGGAGCGAGGCGCTCAGCGACCCGGTGACGCGGTGGCCCAGCAGGGCCTGTTCCTTGAGGTGTTCGCCGACCGTGAGGGCCGGTTCGAGGTCGGCGACGCCCGGTACGTGCGCCAGGGCGGTACGGCTGCGGACCGTCCCCATCCGCTTGGGCAGCGGGAGTCCGGCGACCGTCGCCTCGCCCTCGGTGATCCGCATCCGGCCGGTGAGGGCCAGCAGCAGACACGTGCGGCCGGAGCCGGAAGGGCCCTGGACGGCGAGCAGCGTGCCCGGTTCCGCGGTGATGTCGACGCCGCGGAAGGCCCATCCCCGCGGGCCCTCCACTCCGATTCCCCTGGCGTTGACCGCCGCCCCCTGGCGGGTGGTGTTCACCGACACCCCTCCCCTTTTGATCTGACTGGTCAGTCTAAAAGTGTGCCTTACAACGGCCCCGTTGACCAATCGGGGCGCGCCAGCGGGAACGGGTCGCAACTCGGCGCCGCAGATCCCGTGACCCGAACGGGGGACTCGTCCTAGGGTGCAGGGCAGGCGGGGGCCTGATGATGTTCATGGTGAGTCCGTGCCGCGTGACGTGGCACGGACCGCGCACAAATGACGGAGAACCATGCACCCTTCGCCACAGCCCCCCGTGGACCGGCCGCCGCAGCGGTCCCCCCGCCCCGTGGCGCGGCGCTCCCGCACGCTGGTCGCCCCTCTGCTCGCCACCGCCCTGATCGCGGTCCTCGCCCCCGTCTCGGCCTCCGCCTCGGCGCCCGTCCGGGCGCCGCGACCGGCCGGCCCGGCACCGGAACCCTGCATGAAGGGCGACGGCGGCGACGGCTGGACCGCCACCGCCACCAGGATCGACCCCGAGGACAGCCACCACGCCTACGTCGGCAACGGCTACCTCGGGCAGCGGGTACCGCCCAACGGCACCGGCTACGCGGCCCCCGGCGGCGAGACCGGCTGGCCGCTGAAGACCCCCGAGTACGACGGCTCGTTCGTCTCCGGGCTGTACGCCAAGGGACCGAAGGACCTCAAGGGCCGGCAGGCCATCGCCGCGCTCCCCACCTGGACCACCCTCGACGTCGCCACCGGCGGCGCGCACCCGGACACCTTCTCGTCCGCCACCGCGCCCGGCCGGATCTCGCACTACCGCCAGACGCTCTCGCTGCGCTGCGGATTCGTCCGTACGTCGCTGACCTGGACCGCCGCCGACGGCCGGGCCACCGACCTGGTCTACGACGTGCTCGCCGACCGCACCAGCGCCCACACCGGTGCCGTCCGCCTGCGGATGACGCCCCACTGGAGCGGTGCGGCCACCGTCACCGACCGCCTCGACGGCCGCGGCGCCCGCCGGATGGCACCGTCCACGGACGGGGCCGCCACCGGAGGCAAGGAGAGCGGAGGCAAGGACTCCGGCGGCAAGGAGACCGGCGGGAAGGAACCCCGCGGCAAGGAAGCCGGCGGGGACACCGGCCGCACCATGGACGTCGGGTTCCGCACGGACGGCACGGACACCGAGGGCGCGGTCGCCTCCACCCTGCGCACCGGGCCCGGCGTACGCGCCGAACCGCCCGGCCCGGCCGCCCGGCAGGACAAGCTGAGCAACCACCAGCAGGTGTCCTTCCCGGTCCGCAGCGGCCGCTCGTACGAGCTGACCAAGTACGTCGGCGTGGACACCGCGCTCACCTCCCGCACCCCGCGCGCCGCCGCCGACGCAGCCTCCCGCCGGGCCGCCGCCCGCGGCTGGGACGCCCTGTTCGCCGGGCACACCGCCGCCTGGCAGCGGCTGTGGCGCAGCGACATCGAGGTCAAGGGCCGGCGCGACCTCCAGTCCTGGGTCCGCTCGGCGCAGTACGGACTGCTGGCCAACACCCGCGCCGGCAGCCGCAACAGCATCGGCCCCACCGGCCTGACCAGCGACAACTACGCCGGTGAGATCTTCTGGGACGCCGAGACCTGGATGTACCCGGGCCTGCTCGCCGCCCACCCCGCCCTCGCGAAGTCGATCGTCGACTACCGCTACAAGACGCGGGCCGGGGCCGCCGCCAACGCGCGCAAGCTCGGCTACGACGGGCTGTTCTACTCCTGGACCAGCGGCAGCAAGGGCGACCTGTGGAAGGAGTGCCACAGCTGGGACCCGCCGCACTGCAAGACCCAGAACCACCTGATGGGCGATATCTCCCTGGCCACCTGGCAGTACTACCTCGCCACCAAGGACACCGCCTGGCTGCGGTCCCGCGGCTGGCCGGTCCTCAAGGGCATCGCCGAATTCTGGGCGTCCCGGGCCACCCGTAACACCGACGGCAGTTACTCCGTCAAGAACGTCGCCGGTCCCGACGAGTACAGCAACGGCGTCAACGACGCGGTGTTCACCAACGCCGGGGCCGCCACCGCGCTGCGGCACGCCGGCCGGGTCGCCGCGATCCTCGGTGAGAAGGCACCGGCCTCCTGGAAGACCCTCGCCGACAAGCTGCGCATCCCGTACGACAGCAAGAAGAAGGTCTTCGAGCAGTACGCCGGGTACAAGGGCACGACCATCAAGCAGGCCGACACCGTGCTGCTGATGTACCCGCTGGAATGGCCGATGTCGCAGACGCAGGCGGCCCGCACGCTGGACTTCTACGCCGGGCACACCGACCCGGACGGCCCGGCCATGACGGACTCGGTGCACGCCATCGACGCCGCCGGCATCGGCGAGGCCGGCTGCTCCACGTACACCTACCTGATGCGGTCCATCAAGCCGTTCGTCCGCGGGCCGTTCCACCAGTTCTCCGAGGCGCGCGGCGACAAGGCCGGCGCCGACGACCCGCACGCCGGCAAGCCCGCCCAGGACTTCCTCACCGGCAAGGGCGGCTTCCTGCAGACCTTCACCCACGGGCTGACGGGGCTGCGGCTGCGCGAGGACCGGGTCCGGCTCGACCCGATGCTGCCGCCGCAGCTCTCCGAGGGCGTCACCCTGCGCGGTCTGCACTGGCAGGGGCGGACCTACGACATCGAGATCGGCGCGCACCAGACCACCGTGCGGCTGACCGCCGGTGCGCCGATGCGGATCGAGTCCCCGGAGGGCGAGAAGGTCGTCAGCCGGGGGGTGCCCGCCGTCCTCAAGACCCGGCGCCCGGACCTGGCGGCCACCTCGAACGCGGCCCGCTGCACCACGGCCACCGCGACGTCCGAGGAGCCCGGTCTCTACGCGGGAGCCGCGGTGGACGGCAACACCACCACGGCCTGGGTGCCCGACGCCGCCACCGGCACCCTCACCGTCGACCTCGGCCGGACCACCCAGGTCGGCCAGATCACCCCGCACTGGAACGGCACCCCGCCCAAGTCCTCCAACATCCAGGTCTCCCTGGACGGCAAGCACTGGACGGGCACCGGCTACGCGGGCCGCACCCCGGCCCGGTACGTCCGGGTCACGGTGACCGGCGACCGGACCGCGGGCGCCGACGGCAAGCCCAAGCCGCACCCCGGTATCGCGGAGCTGACGGTGGAGCGGGCGAAGGACCGTACGGCGGAGCGGGGGAAGTAACCCGCCACCGCACCTGAGGACGGCACAGCGACGGCCCCGTACCGGACCACCCGGAACGGGGCCGTCCGCCGTGCCGGGGCCTCCGCCGCCCCGGGCCCGGACGCCGTGCCGTGGCGGCACTCGCACGGAAGTTTGTGACGGCGGGATGAAATCCGCCCCGCGCGGTGTTGCCGCCCTCGAACAGTGTCGATGGGTGGGAGGCACCGGGTGGCGGGGACGGACAGGGAACGAGCGGGCTGGGCGCGGCGGCTGACCCGCGACTGCTGGCAGTACCGGAAGGACGTACTGCTGGCCCTCGGCTCCTCGCTCGCCGGGATGGCCGTACTGGCCCTGGTCCCGCTGGTACCGAAGCTGATCATCGACGATGTCATCATCGGGCACGAGCGCGCCCTCGCGCCCTGGGCCGCCCTGCTGGTCGTCGCCGCGGTCGCCGTCTACGTCCTCACCTACATCCGCCGCTTCTACGGCGGACGGCTCGCCCTCGACGTCCAGCACGACCTGCGGACCCGGATGTTCGGCTCGATCGCCCGGCTCGACGGCCGGCGGCAGGACGAGCTGAGCACCGGCCAGGTCGTCGGCCGCGCCACCAGCGACCTCCAGCTGATCCAGAGCCTGCTGTTCATGCTCCCGATGATGATCGGGAACGTCCTGCTGTTCGCGATCTCGCTGGCCGTGATGGCCGTGCTGTCGCCGCTGCTCACCGTCATCGCGCTGGCCGTCGCGCCCGCCCTGTGGTTCATCGCCAAGCACAGCCGCGCCCGCCTCTTCCCCGCCACCTGGTACGCCCAGGGGCAGGCGGCCGCCGTGGCCGGAGTCGTGGACGGCGCGGTCGCCGGCGTACGGGTCGTCAAGGGCTTCGGGCAGGAGGACCAGGAGACCGGGAAGCTCCGCGAGGTCAGCCGCCGGCTGTTCGCCGGGCGGCTGCGCACGGTCCGGCTCAACGCCCGCTACACCCCCGCCCTCCAGGCCGTACCCGCCCTCGGCCAGGTCGCGATGCTGGCCCTCGGCGGCTGGATGGCCACCCAGGGACAGGTCACCCTCGGCACCTTCGTCGCCTTCTCCACCTACCTGGCGCAGCTGGTCGGACCGGTCCGGATGCTGGCGATGATGTTGACCGTCGGCCAGCAGGCACGGGCCGGTGTGGAGCGGGTCTACGAGCTGATCGACACCGAGCCCTCGATCGCCGAGCGGCCGGACGCCCACGAGCTGCCCGCCGACGCCCCCGCCACCGTCGAGTTCGACCGGGTGACCTTCGGGTACGCCCCGCCGCACGAGGACCCGGACGGCGCCCCGGCCACCGTCCGCCCCGTACTGGAGGACTTCTCCCTGCGCATCGAGGCCGGGGAGACCGTCGCCGTGGTCGGCACGTCCGGCAGCGGCAAGTCCACCGTCTCGCTGCTGCTGCCGCGCTTCTACGACGTCACCGCGGGCCGCGTCCTGGTCGGCGGCCACGACGTGCGCGAGCTGACCCTCGACTCGCTGCGCGCCGCCATCGGCCTGGTCCCGGAGAGCAGCTTCCTGTTCTCCGACTCCGTCCGCGACAACATCGCCTACGGCCACCCGGACGCCACCGACGCACAGATACGCGCCGCAGCCCGCGCCGCCCAGGCCGACGGCTTCATATCCGAGCTGCCCGAGGGCTACGACACCAAGGTCGGCGAGCAGGGCCTGACCCTGTCCGGCGGCCAGCGCCAGCGCGTCGCCCTGGCCCGCGCCATCCTCACCGACCCCCGGCTGCTGGTCCTGGACGACGCGACCTCGGCGGTCGACGCCCGGGTCGAGCACGAGATCCACGAGGCGCTGCGCGGCGTCATGGCGGGCCGTACGACCCTGCTCATCGCGCACCGCGCCTCCACCCTGGCGCTCGCCGACCGGGTCGCCGTCCTCGACGGCGGACGGCTGGTCGACCTCGGCACCCAGGAGGAGCTGGCGGACCGCTGTCCGCTCTACCGCAAGCTGCTGACCGACCCGGAGGAACTGGGCGGCGTCGAACGGGACCCGGCCGGAGAACTGGCCGGCGCCTTCGACGGCGAGTTCGCCGCCGCCGGGCTGACGGCACCGGACGCGGTGGCGGACACCGACGGGCCCGCCGCGCCGGGCCGGTCCGGGGCGGACGGCACGATCACCCCCGAACTCTGGGTCCGCCGCGAGCAGGAGGCCGAGGCGGGCGGAGCCGGGATGGCCGCCCGCGCGGCCGCCGCGGCCGGGCCCGGCATCGGCGCCGCGATGGCCGGCCTCCCCGCCACCCCCGAACTCCTCGCCCAGGTCGCCGCCCTGCCGCCCGCCACGGACACCCCGGACGTCGACGAGGAGCAGGCGGTGCGCCCCGAGCGCTCCTACGGCCTGCGCCGGCTGCTGCACGGCTTCGGCGGGCCGCTGGCCTTCGCGCTGGCGCTGGTCGCCGTGGACGCGCTGGCCGGGCTGCTGCTGCCGGTGATGATCCGGCAGGGCATCGACGAGGGCGTCCGCCGCGGCGCGCTGATCGGCGTCTGGACCGCCGCCGCCATCGCCCTGGCCGTGGTCCTCGCCCAGTGGGCCGCCCAGATCGGCGGCAACCGCATGACCGGGCGCATCGGCGAACGGATTCTCTACTCCCTGCGCCTCAAGATCTTCGCGCAGCTCCAGCGCCTCGGGCTCGACTACTACGAGCGGGAACTGACCGGCAAGATCATGACCCGGATGACCACGGACGTGGACGCCCTGTCCACGTTCCTGCAGACCGGTCTGGTCACCGCCCTCGTCTCGATGCTGACCTTCCTCGGCATCTTCGTCGCGCTGCTGGCCCTCGACGTCCAGCTGGCCCTGGTCGTCTTCCTCACCCTCCCGCCGCTGATCATCGGCACGTACTTCTTCCGCAAGCAGAGCGTGCAGGCCTACGAGCTGGCCCGCGAGCGGATCAGCGTGGTCAACGGCGACCTCCAGGAGAGCGTCGCCGGGCTGCGGATCGTCCAGGCCTTCCGCCGCGAGCGGCAGGGCGCGGAGCGGTTCGCCGCCCGCAGCGACGACTACCGCCGGGCCCGGGTCCGCGGCCAGTTCCTGATATCCGTCTACTTCCCCTTCGTCCAGCTGCTGTCGTCCGTGGCGTCGGCGCTGGTGCTGATCGTCGGCGCCGGCCGGGTCGGCTCCGAGACCCTCACCGCCGGCGCGCTGGTCGCCTATCTGCTCTACATCGACCTGTTCTTCGCGCCCGTCCAGCAGCTCTCCCAGGTCTTCGACGGCTACCAGCAGGCGTCCGTCTCGCTCGGCCGGATACAGGAGCTGCTGCGCGAGCCGACCACCACCCCGGCCGTGGAGAAGCCCCGCGCGGTGCCCGCGCTGCGCGGCGCCATCACCTTCGACGAGGTGGACTTCCACTACGGCGGCGGCGACGAGCCGGCGCTCGCCGGTATCGCGCTGACCATCCCGGCCGGCCAGACCGTGGCCTTCGTCGGCGAGACCGGCGCCGGGAAGTCCACCCTGGTCAAGCTGGTCGCGCGGTACTACGACCCGTCCTCGGGCGCCGTCCGGGTCGACGGCACCGACCTGCGCGAGCTGGACCTGACCGGCTACCGCCGCCGCCTCGGCGTGGTCCCCCAGGAGTCCTACCTCTTCGCCGGCACGGTCCGCGACGCCATCGCCTACGGCCGCCCGGACGCCACCGACGCCGAGGTGGAGGCCGCCGCGCGTGCCGTCGGCGCCCACGCGATGATCGCCACCCTCGACGGCGGCTACCTCCACGAGGTCGCCGAGCGCGGCCGCAACCTCTCGGCCGGCCAGCGCCAGCTGCTGGCCCTGGCCCGCGCCGAACTCGTCGACCCGGACGTGCTGTTGCTCGACGAGGCCACCGCGTCCCTTGACCTGGCCACCGAGGCCGTCGTCAACCAGGCCACCGACCGGCTCGTCGGACGCCGTACCACCCTGGTCGTCGCGCACCGGCTGACCACCGCGGCCCGCGCCGACCGGGTGGTGGTGCTCGACCAGGGCCGGATCGTCGAGGACGGCAGCCACGCCCAGCTCCTGGCCCGCGACGGCCGCTACGCGGAACTGTGGCGGACCTTCACGGGCGAGGAGGAGGAACTCGCGGCCTGAGGGGGCCGGGGCGGGGCCCGTCCACCGAACGGCGCCAAGGGCTGGTGGCACCCCCGTCGCGCAGATAGGTTCAGCCCGACCTTTGCTATCCCAAGGGGAGGGTGCATGCGCAAGGCCACCAGATGGCTGCTGTCGCTCGCGGTGCTCATAGGCACGGCGGGAGCCGGCAGTGCTTCGGCAGGAGCGGCGACCGCCGCCGAGCCGAAGACCGAGGACATCAAGGACCGGATTCTCGCGATTCCGGGAATGAGCCTCACCGAGGAGAAGCCGGTCGACGGCTACCGCTACTTCGTACTGAACTACACCCAGCCGGTTGACCACCGGCACCCCTCCAAGGGGACCTTCCAGCAGCGGCTGACGCTGCTGCACAAGTCGGTGGACCGGCCGACGGTGTTCTTCACCTCCGGGTACAACGTGAACACCACACCGTCCCGCAGTGAACCGACCAAGATCATCGACGGTAACCAAGTGTCGATGGAGTACCGGTACTTCACCCCGTCGCGGCCCACGCCCACCGACTGGAAGAAGCTGGACATCCGGCAGGCCGCCAACGACCAGCACCGCATCTTCCGGGCGCTGCACCGCATCTACGGCAAGAACTGGATCGACACCGGCGGCAGCAAGGGCGGCATGACCGCCACCTACTACCGCCGCTTCTTCCCGCACGACATGGACGGCACCGTCGCCTACGTCGCGCCCAACGACGTACGCAACGACGAGGACTCCGCGTACGACCGCTTCTTCCGCACCGTCGGCACCGCGAAGTGCCGCACCGCCCTCACCGCCATCGAGCGCGAGGCCCTGCTGCGCCGCGGAGAGATGGTCAAGCGCTTCCAGAAGTGGGCCGACAAGGAGAAGCAGACCTTCACCAAGGTCGGCAACGCAGACCGGGCCTACGAAGTCATGGTCACGGACCTGGTGTTCGGGTTCTGGCAGTACCAGCCCGCTGCGACCGCCTGCGCCGAGGTCCCCGACCCGACCGTCTCCACCGACGAGCTGTGGAAGTGGATGGACAACGTCGGCGGCTTCTCCAGCTACACCGACCAGGGCATGGAGACCTACACGCCGTACTACTACCAGGCGGGCACCCAGCTCGGTGAGCCCGGCTACGGCTACCCGCAGCTGGCCGGACTGCTGAAGTACCCCGGCATCAACAACTCCCGGTCGTTCGTGCCGAAGGACATCCCGATGCGCTTCGACCGGCGCGCGATGCCCGACATCGACCGCTGGGTGCGCCACCACGCGCAGCGGATGATGTTCGTCAACGGCGAGTACGACCCGTGGAGTTCGGAACACTTCACGGTCGGCAAGGGCGCCCGGGACTCCTACGTCTTCACCGTCCCCGGCGGCAACCACGGCTCGAACATCGCGAAGCTGAAGGACGCCGACCGCGCCAAGGCCACCGCCGAGCTGCTCGACTGGGCCGGAGTCCGGGCCCCGGACGGCAAGGCCACCCCGCTGGCCCCGGACAACAAGAAGCTGGACAAGCAGGAGATCCGGCGGATGCCGCTGCTGCGGCCCTGACCGCACGCGGCCGCCGGGCCGGAGCGCCCGGCGGCCGCGGTGCGAGGACCGCGACGGCGCGCTCCCCGGGGACAGGGGGGAGCGCGCCGGGTCCGTCCGGCGCTCAGTACGTCAGCCCGTGGCCGATCTGGTAGAGCGCCCTGGTCGGGGCGTCGGCGCGCATTATCGGGACGGGCAGCCGGCCCGCCGGGTCCCGCCGGCCGGCGATCACCCGGGCCGCCGCCCGCAGTTCCACATCCGTCCACGAGTAGCTCGCCAGCGCCGCCCGGACACCGCCCAACTGGGCGATGTCGTACGGGTTGCGGACCGCCAGCTGCACCACCGGCTTGCCCGTGGCGAGCAGCGCGTCGACCAGCTTCCGCTGGGCCGAGCCCGCCGTCACGTTGTAGGTGGCCACCACCACCGCGTCCCGCTCGCCGAGCGCCGCCACCGCCTCGTCGATCCGCTGCTGGGTCGGCGTCATGCCCGTGGACAGGGCGGTGGCCGTGAAGCCCAGCTCGGTGAGGGCACGCGCCAGCACCGTGGTGGGCGGACCGCCGGTCCCGGACGGCGCGGCCGCGTCCACCCCCGCCACCAGCACCCTGCGCTCCCGGCGCCGGGACAGCGGCAGCAGGCCGGTGTCGTTGCGCAGCAGCGTGGTGGTGCGGTCCGCGATCCGGTCGGCCGCGGCGAGATGAGCACGGGTGCCGACCGCCCGGTCCACGGCCTGACGGGTGGTGTACGGGTCCCTGAAGAGCCCGCGCCGCTCCTTGAGCAGCAGGATGCGCAGCAGCTTCGCGTCGAGGTCCCGCTCGGTCAGCTCGCCGTCCCTGAGCGCGGTGAGCACGGCACCGTGCGCGACCGCGAGGTCCGGCGGGTTCAGCAGCTGGTCGACGCCGGCCTTCAGGGCGAGCACCGGCACCCGGGCGTCGCCGTACTTCGCCCGCACGCCCTCCATCCCGAGGGAGTCCGTCACCACCACCCCGTCGTAGCCGAGGCGTTCGCGCAGGATGCCGGTGAGGATCGGGCGGGAGAGGGTGGCCGGGTCCTCGCTCGGGTCGAAGGCGGGCACCACGATGTGCGCCGTCATGATCGAATCGATGCCGGCGGCGATCGCGGCCCGGAAGGGCGGCGCGTCCAGCCGCTCCCACTCCTCGGCGCTGTGACGGATGTACGGCAGTCCCACATGGCTGTCGGTGTCGGTGTCACCGTGCCCGGGGAAGTGCTTGGCGCAGGAGGCGATCCCGGCGCCCTGATAGCCCTTCACCTCGGCGGCCACCATACGGGCCACGGCCTGCGGGTCCGCCCCGAAGGAGCGCACGCCGATGACCGGGTTGGCCGGGTTGACGTTGACATCGGCGTCCGGCGCGTAGTCCTGCCGGATGCCCATGGCGAACAGCTCCTCGCCCGCGATCCGGGCCGCCGTACGGGCGTCGTCGCGGGAGCCGCCCGCGCCGAGCGCCATCGCCCCGGGGAACAGCGTCGCGGGGGCGCCGACGCGGGCCACTATGCCGTGTTCCTGGTCCGTGGAGATCAGCACCGGGACGGGGACGCGCTGGGCGGCGGCGGCCTTCTGGATGCCGTTGGACAGATCGGCGATCTGGTGCGGGTCCCGGGTGTTGTGCGCCCATCCGAAGTAGATGATGCCGCCGACGTGGTACTTGGCGATCAGCTCGGCGGCGTTGGCGACCCCGATCTCCTTCTGGTTCGCGGCGGCGTCGGCCGGGTCGGGGTCGGTGGCGGAGTGCCCGTAGACCCGCATGACGAAGAGCTGGCCGGCCTTCTCCTCCGGAGTCATACGGGAGATGAGACGGCGCAGCCGGGCCCGGGTGGCGGCGGACGGGGCGGGGTCGGCGGGCTGATGTCCGACGCCGGTGCCGGGCACGGTGCCGTGCGCGAGGCCGGCCCCCGCACCCGCGGCAGCGGCGGCCGCGGCGGCCGCGGTGGTCAGGACGGTACGTCTGGAGTGCATCTGCGCTCCTTCCGGAGGGCTTCCTCGACTCATTGAAGGAAACTTCCAAGGAAACACGGATAGCCGGAAAACTATTGTCGGTCAATGACTCGGTCCACGGTGGCGCCCAGCTATTGCGCGACGGGCGGGGGTGTGTGATGGGGCGTCGGGAGGCGGTGGGGGCGGTCGACCGCCCCCACCACCTCTCGGCCGACCTGCTCCCACCGATAGGAAGAGCGTGGGGGAG